>JAYTPS010000054.1:0-4748 GCA_043747155.1 Flavobacterium sp.
ATTAAACTTTTCAAAACCCAAACCATATTGAAAAGTTATAATTGTTAAAATTAAAAGAATTAAACTGTTTTTATAATTACTTATTTTTTCCATGAATAAATTATTGAAACACCAAATGGTAGTTTAAGATTAAGATTGATTAATTTACTTTCTAAAGCCATTATTTTATATAAAACTGAATTCATAATTCCTGGTTTAAAGGTTTCAAAATCGCTACCAGAACCAGGTCTGTTTTTTTTAGAAATAAATAAATTACTTAATTGTCTAATTAAGAAAATTGGTAAAAATAAAAAAAAGTTAAAATAAGATGTGAATATTTTTTTACCTTCTTTTTGGTTTTCAAATAATTTCTCTATTTCTTTAATTTTATATCTTTTAAAATGATGGTTAATCAAATCATGATGACTCCATAAACTCATAAAAGCTGGAACTGTTATTAATAAAATAGCATTTTTCTTGGCTACACGTTTCATTTCTAAAACTGCTAGTTTATCTTGTTCTACGTGTTCAATAACATCAAATGCGCAAACTAAATCAAAAAAATCTCCTTGAAAAGGAAGTTCTGTAATAGAACCATTAATAATTTCTAATCCTGTTCTTTCTGATGCGAACTTACAACATTCTTTATCATATTCTATAGAAGTAACATTTCCAAAAACAGACAAATATTGAGAACTTCTTCCTGGTCCGCAACCTATATTTAAAATTTTTAAATCTTTATTATTTAAATTCTTGTCTTTTATTAACTTCTTAATATAATTAGATATAATTTTTTCTCTTGCAACAAACCACCAATGCTGTCTTTCTAAATCGTAATACTCTTTATAATAATCTTGTTGCATTGTTATTGTTTTTCTTGTTTTTCAACTCCGTCTTGTATTATTTTATCAATAATAAACAAAGGTCTGTTTCTAACTTGATTGTAAATTCTTAAAACATATTCTCCTATTAATCCTAATGAAATTAATTGCACTCCACTAAATAATATTATTGCTAAAATTGTTGCTGTAAATCCCTGAGGAACATCATCATAATAAATTCTTCTATAAATATTATATCCAAAATAGATTAAAGAAAATAAAATTGTAAAAAAGCCAAGTCTAGTTATTATTTTTACAGGAAAATTACTGAAATTAAAAATTCCATTAAATGCTAATTCAAATAATTTTTTCCAACTGTATTTAGTTTCACCTGCATGTCTTTCGTCTCTATTGTATTCAAAACCAATTTGTTTAAATCCAACCCAAGCCCTCATTCCTCTTAAATACCTACTTTGCTCTGGCATTTCATTTATTGTGTCAACAACTCTCTTACTTAGCATAGAGAAATCTCCACTATCTATTGGTATATTAAAACTTGATATTTTTTTTTGTAATCTATAGTAAGTAGAATAAGCTAATTTTTTAATAAATTTTTCTTTTCTATTTTTTCTTATAGCATAAATAACATCATAGCCATTTAATAAATATTCATAAAAATCGTTAACTAATTCTGGTGGATCTTGTAAATCGCCGTCAATAATCATTGCTCCTTTTTTCCCTCTAAAATTTGCCAAACCAGCACTTACTGCTAATTGATGACCATGATTTCTTGATAATAATATTCCTGTAAAACGTTTATCTTTCTTACAGATTTGTTCAATTAAATATTCTGTATTGTCAGTGCTTCCATCATTAACTAATATAATTTCGCAATTAAATACCGTTGAATTAATTACACTAATAATTCTTGAAATTAATTGTTCAAATACTTTTTCTTCGTTGTATAAAGGAACAACAATAGATATATCAATTGTATTCATATTTAATTTAAAATTATTTTTGTGTTCTTTTAAAATCTCCTCTAGAAAAATACTTTTCTACAAAACAATATACTAAAATAAAAAAATAACGACTTCCCATTTCTTTAATTTTTAATTTAGAAACGCCGTACTTTCTATTAGTCCAAGAATTTGGAACTACCGTGTAACTAAATCCTCTAATTATTGCTTTTAAAGGCAACTCAATTGTTAAATTAAAATGAGGAGAGAGTATGGGTTTTACACCTTCTATCACTTCTCTTTTGTATAATTTGAATGCGTTAGTTGTGTCGTTATATTTGATTCTCATGACCATTCTAATAATAAAATTGGCAATTCTATTTATAATTTTTTTTACCCAAGGATAATCAATTACTTTACCTCCTTTTATAAATCGACTTCCAAAAACACAGTCGTAATTTCCTTCAACCATGGTGGTATAATAGCGAATTAAATCATAAGGAGAATCTGATAAATCTGCCATCATTACTGCAACGCAATCGCCTGAAAAACGTTCTAATCCATATCGAACGGCATATCCAAACCCATTTGGTCCAGAATTGGTTTCGTATTTTACCGTCTCAAACTTTTGTGCTAATTTTTCTAAGACTTTTAATGTTCCATCTATAGAATTATCATTTACTATAAAAATTTCATGTTCTATAGTAACTTTAGAAAAAGCTTCCTCTATTTGTTCAATGGTTTCTGTTATAGATTCTTCTTCATTATATGCTGGTATTACTATGCTTAATTTCATTAAACTTTATATTTTTATAAATTAATTCTGAGAAATCTCCAAAACCATGTTTTATCTTTTCAATTTCTATAAATCCGTTTTTATTTAAAATAGCAACTATTTCTTTATGATTATTATTGTTTATATACATATCATCATTATGGCTTTCTAATTGAATATATTTTATATCAATTTTTATGTTTTGTTTATTAAATAAACCTTGTAAACATTGCAATTCGTGACCTTCAACATCAATTTTTAAAACATCAAATACTTTGTTAGCGTTTTCTTTTAAAAAGTCAACCAATCTAATTACTTCAACTTTATAGTTACTGACTATAATTTTTTCTATATTCACTCCTAAAACTTTTGCTTTTTTCTCTAAATATTTTGATTCTAAATTCAATTCTTCGAAAGTAGAAGTTTCATCCATAATGTTTTCGTGAAAAGTTAGCTCTCCTTTTATATTACTTAATCCAAGATTATGTATAATTATATTTGAATTTAAATTGTATTTAATTTTTAAAAAGTTAAATAATTTTTTATTTGGTTCAAATGAATTGATAGTTGCATTTTTATTAATTTTTAAAAAAAAATCTATTGATTGTCCTTTGTTTGCACCAACATCAATAATATTTACTTTATTAGAACTTAAGTTAGTTTTGTAAAACTTTTTTAATTTTGGATAAAAGAAAATAACTTCATTTATATGAATTATTTTTTGAATTATTTTAGTTCTTAAAAACATACTTAATTTTTAATTTATTTAATATTATATAGTAATTCCCTTTTTTACCGATTTAAATTTATTATATGGTTATTAATTATATTGAATGTAAATCTAATTAATTCTTTTCAACTGTTGCTCGATAAATTTGAGTCAAAATATCGTTAATATTATATTTCCAAGTCCACTTTGGATAATGCCCTTTAAATTTAGAAACATCACTAATCCACCAAATGTGGTCGCCAAGACGGTTAACTTCTGTATATTCATAATTCATTGGCTTACCTGTAATTTGTTCACACATTTTTATAGCTTCTGCCATAGAACAGTTAGAATGTCTTCCACCACCAGCGTTATAAACTTCACCTTGACGCGGATTTTGATAGAAATGCCAAAACATATTTACCAAATCCCAAGAATGAATATTATCACGAACTTGTTTTCCTTGATAACCAAACACTGTATATTTATCTCCTGTAATGGCACATTTCATTAAGTAGGAAAGGAAACCATGAAGTTGTGTACCCGAATGATTTGGACCTGTTAAACAACCTCCACGAAAAACACCGGTATTGATGCCAAAATATTTACCGTATTCTTGAACTAAAATATCAGCAGCGACTTTAGAAGCTCCAAACAAAGAATGTTTGGTTTGATCGATACTCATCTTTTCATCTATTCCATTTAAAAAATAAGGATGTGATTCATCAATTTCCCAACGATTTTCTAGTTCAACTAAAGGCAGATAATTTGGAGTATCTCCATATACTTTATTGGTTGATGTGAAAATAAATGTGGCTTTAGGAGAATGCAGTCTTGTCATTTCTAACAAGTTTAATGTTCCGTTAGCATTTACAGTAAAATCTGTAAGTGGTTCTCTTGCCGCCCAATCGTGGCTTGGTTGTGCGGCTGTATGAACAATTAGTTTTATATTAGTATTATGTTTTGAAAATAATTTTTCTAATTCGTTAACATTTCTAATATCAATAGCATGATGTTCAAAGTTTGAAACTTCTTTTAAAAGTTTTTGTGTATTCCATTCTGTTGAAGCATTTTCGCCAAAAAAAAATTGGCGCATATTATTATCAATACCAATGATTTTATCAAATTTATCGGCAAAGAAAGCAACCGATTCGCTACCTATTAATCCTGATGATCCAGTTATAATGCAAATATTCATATTATTGTATTATTTTATATTCTGTAATTCTTATTTTATCTTTAAATTGAGACGG
This sequence comes from Flavobacterium sp., assembly GCA_043747155.1. Taxonomy (GTDB): domain Bacteria; phylum Bacteroidota; class Bacteroidia; order Flavobacteriales; family Flavobacteriaceae; genus Flavobacterium. The sequence goes on from JAYTPS010000054.1 coordinate 4,497, forward strand.
ATTTCTGGGCCTAAAATTGTAATGTTTAATGTTGGAAATTTCATTAGGTTTTTCAAAAATACTATTAAATAATTCAGTATCCCCAATAAATTTATCGTAAAATATTCCAGATTCTAATAATGATTTTGAAGTTTTAAATTCTGATAATATATTGTCTTCTGTAGTTATTTCTAATTTTATTTCTGGTGCGTGTTGAAAAACAGAGGTGACTTTGCCTAATATAGAATTATAAATTCCAATTTCATAAAAAAT
>JAYTPS010000055.1:0-2617 GCA_043747155.1 Flavobacterium sp.
TTTTACCTGCTAAAGCTTTATTTGCTCTAAACATCCAATCATTAAACTTAGCTTCGTCTTCAAAAACTTTATAACCGTAAGAATATAAATCACTCAATGCTAAAATTCTTTCGGAAACAGTATCGCTATAAGTTTCATTACCTTTTTTATTGATTAAAGTTGCTCTTGTTACTGATAGTGCAATAGATAATTTGTCATAATCTAGCTCAGCTCTTGACTTTAGATTTTCTAGATTTGTTTTTTTTAAACCAGAATGTAAAATTGCCATTTTTTCAAAGGAAGCCAATTTATATTCTGGAACTTTATCACCTGTATTATACAAAATTGATTTGGAAAATACAGGCAAGTTATAGTTTTCATAAGCTGCTGGTGGTTCATTGAGAACATTAAAATCTTCGTTTTCTTTTATTTTATATTTTGACATAGTATAAATTACCTTTAAATATAGTATAAAATTATACTATTTTATTTGGATAACAAAATTTTTATGTATTTTTTTTATATTATTTTAGTATCATTCAAAACTCAACCCAATTTGTCCATCATCGCCGGTTTCGGTTTGGATATTAAATTGCAATTATTAACAATTATTTTTTTAATAAATTTCTTAAAAAACTAATTTCTTCTTTTAAAGTCTTAATATGATCCTTATCAGAATTAATAATTGAATCAACATATGCACTTGGATTTTCACTATTTTGTTGATTAATTATTTTTAAAGTTTTTTCATCAATTAATTCAGAAACGGAAGTTTTTAATACTTTTGCAATATGAACTAATCTAGTTATGCTAATTCTCTCATCATCTTTTTCAAGTCTAGCATATGAAGGTTGAGTAATTCCTAATTCAATAGCAATATTATCTTGAGACAATCCTCTGGTTTCTCTTAAAATTCTTATTTTGTTTCCTATTACATTCATAATTTGTATAATTTATATCAAAAATAAATAAAATATTTATAATACAAATAATTCATTAAGTTTATTATCGGAAATTTACTAAAAATAATTATTAAACTAATTAAATTCAAATCTTATGAAAAAATTAATTTTAACTTTGGGAATTGTAATGTCATTTTTTGCATCTTGTAATAGTGATTATGAGACATTAAAAAATGATAGCAATTCAAGAATTGCTGTTGTTTTGAGCGAAAAAAATTACGATAGTCAAAAACTAATGTATTTGATGTTGTCTAGTGAGGATAAATACAAAATATGGAATAGTAAATTAGAAAATCTAATAGCAAATAAAAAACTTAATGAAAAACAATTGGATTTATTAAAAAAATTAAAATCAAATTTTACTATTAATTTATTTGATGATTATAAAAATAATAATGAAAGAGAAATTTTCAAAAATGTAATAGTTAAAGATTTTTTAAAAAAAGCTGAACTAACTTTTTCTTATGAATTTATTTATAATAATTTTTATACAATTAGTGGTAGAGTTTTTGATGGCGGTAGTGGTGATCCATTACCGAATTGTACTTGTAACAAAGGTTCTATATATTCGTGTGCTATGCAGGTTAATGATTGTAAAGATTCTTTACTTTGTAAATCAACTACAGCTGGTTGTGGCTTTATGACATATTTTGAATGTAATGGAAAATGTTATATACAATAAAAAAATGAAAAAAGTTATAATTAATAAAACTCTATATATTATTGGATTGATAATAATTTTGTATGTAAATCTTTTTGGAAGAGCATATGGTTTATATCTTAATTTTATTGTATCGGGTTTTATTAATTTTTTTTTAAGTTATTATCTTTTAAAATTGAATCCTTTTAAAAAAATTGGAATTTTTTTAATTTTTTTGCCTTTTTTGTTGTTGTTGCCAACAACAATTTATGGAGCTATATCAAATCAACGAATGCCAGGAATCGTTGGATTTATTATTTATATTGTTTCGTCAATATTTGGTATAATAGTATTTAAGACTGAAAAAAAAGTAATTTATATAATTTTATATTTCTTATCATTTATAATTTTAACAATTAATTATTTTAATATTCTGAATTATTATTATTACAGATTTGATCAAAATAAAATAATTGGAGAAATCGTTCCTAAAATTTTTTTAAAAGATGAATTTGGGAATTCTTCTATTATTTTAGTTAATAATAAGATTCAAGTAATTGATTTATGGTCAAATTCTTGCGCAGAGTGTATTAAACAGTTTCCAAAATTTGAAGAATTAAAGAACAAATATAAAAATGATGATGAAGTAGATTTTTATGGTTTGAATGTGATGGAAAAAAATCAAGATTTTGAACGCTCAAAATCTTTTTTAAGTAATTATACATTTAAAAATTTTTATACTAATAAGGATATTTTTAAAAAATTAAATTTTTCAGCTGTTCCTTATTACATGATAATTAATAAAAAAGGTAAGATTATATACTTTGGTAGTTTGAATGTTGAGAAGAATGAAACTTACAATAATATTTATAACTTAATTGAAAATGAGAAATAGAATTACTTTCCTAATAATAATAATTTTACTAGTTTTTTTTTCATGTAAAAATAAAACTAATGATTACGCAAAAATAGAATATAAAAATGAAATAAATTTTGGCAAGATAAAAGTATTTGATACCGTTTTAAAAAAAATTAA
>JAYTPS010000056.1:0-6388 GCA_043747155.1 Flavobacterium sp.
ACTTTTATAAACCAAGAATCTAATGGATAATATAAAATAGGTTTGTCTGTTCGCCAACAATGTGGATAACTGTGAACGTATTTTTCTACTTTGAATGCTTTATTTTCTTCTTTTAATTGGATAGCAATTTCTACATCTACAGAACGTTCTGGAGCTTCACCATCATTGTAATATTCGTTTTTAACGTATTTTCCAGAATAATTTTCTAAACCTTGGATGAATTTACCTTGCAAATTCACTAACGGAACAGGATTTTCGTTTTCATCTAGAACTAACATTGGCGGAATTTCTGGCGTTGCTTCTTTGGCAACTTTGGCATCGTCTGCACCAAAAGTTGGCGCTGTGTGTACAATTCCTGTTCCATCTTCTGTGGTAACAAAATCTCCAGCTATTACTCTAAAAGCATTTTCTGAATTTTGATATGGCAACGCCAATTTCATTAATTGTTCGTATCGAATTCCTACTAAATCAGAACCTTTACATTCGGCAAGAATTTGGTATGGAATATTCTTATCACCTTCTTTAAAATTTTCAAAATCGGAAGGTTCTGAACTTGCAAAAAATCCTTTTCCAAATTGTTTTGAAACAAGGTTTTTAGCCAAAATTACTTTTGATGGTCGAAAAGTATATTGATTAAAAGTTTCTACCAAAACATAATCTATTTTTGGACCAACAGTTAATGCTGTGTTTGATGGTAAAGTCCATGGTGTAGTTGTCCAAGCCAAAATGTGAACATCACCAAATGCTTGTATAAAGCTTGGTAAAGTTTCTGTTTTTGCAAGAAATTGCGCTACAACAGTTGTATCGGTAACATCACGATAACTTCCTGGTTGATTAACTTCGTGAGATGATAATCCTGTTCCAGCTTTTGGCGAATAGGGTTGAATTGTGTATCCTTTATAAAGTAAATCTTTATTGTAAATTTGTTTTAATAACCACCAAACCGATTCCATATATTTGGATTTGTAGGTTACATATGGATCTTGCATGTCTACCCAATAACCCATTTTTTCGGTTAAATCGTTCCACACATCGGTGTAACGCATTACGGTTTTTTTACACGCTTCGTTGTAATCTTCTATGGAAATATAATTGGGACTGTTTTTATTTCCTATGTCTTCTTTGGTGATTCCTAATTCTTTTTCTGTGCCTAATTCTACTGGTAAACCGTGTGTGTCCCAACCTGCTTTTCTTTTTACTTGAAATCCTTTTTGGGTTTTATAACGACAAAAAATATCTTTTATGGCACGAGACATTACGTGATGAATTCCTGGCAAACCATTGGCACTTGGTGGACCTTCAAAAAACACAAATGGCGTGTTTCCTTCTCTTGAAGTTACAGATTGTTCAAAGATGTTATTTTCTTTCCAAAATTCTAAGGTTTCAGATGCCACTTTTGGCAAGTCAAGTCCTTTATATTCAGTAAATTTTGTGCTCATTTGGATGTATTCTTAAATAGTTTGCGAAAGTAATAAATTGTTGTGAGTTTTGTGTTATGTGTTGTGAGTTTTTGTTAGCCACAAAGTCGCAAAGGCACAAAGTTTTTTACTGGTTTTGTGTTGTATATGTTTTTGTTGCATAAATTCTTTGAAATTATATTGGTTTATGTTGAATACTGGGTTTTGCGTTAGTGATAGTAGTGAAAATCCTTTTTTTTAATTGCGCTGGGTTAAAACCCAGCGCAATTAAAAAAAAGATTGTAACGGATAGCACGACCTGAAAGGTAACGCCCAAGAAATTAACTAAAAACTTCTTTTAAAACCTCTAGCGATTTTGGTTTTTTAAATCCGTCGAGGTGAATGCTATAAAAATCTAGTAGTATTTTTAAAAGTAGTTGTCGTTCTATGGCTGCAAAAACTTTTTGATTGCTATCCAATTTTAAATTAAGTAGTTTCTTGAACAAATGAGTTTCGTGCTCTGACAAAGAATTTATTCCGTGAAATGGCGTGAAAATTCCATCGTTTATTTCGAAAAATTTTAATTCTACATCAGAATCATTTGGATAGAAACCTAGAAATTTAGTCATTTCTAACATCAAAATTAGATGAAAATTTGCAATTTCATCGTGATTGTCTAGCCAAAGCAAAGCAGTTTCTAGAAAGGTAAATAAATCTTGATTTTTTTCTTCTTCGTGTATGGAATGATGAATAATTTCTGATAAGAAAATGACAATTGTGCTTTTATAAATATTGGTGTTTATTGATTGAAAAGCGGTTGCTAGTTTTATTTCTTTAAAATGTTCTAATGTGCCTTTATTCTTGTGATTAGCTTCAATTTCTAGAATAGTTAATGGTTGAAAATAAGCAATTTTTTGGTTAGATTTTTTACTAGAAAAAGCACTTTGAACAAAGTATGATTTTAAACCATCTGATTCTGTGAAACATTTAACAATCAAGCTTTTTTCTTGGTATTTAATTGTAGAAATTACTATTGCTTTGGTTTTGATTAACATTACCTGATAATCATTACTTTTTTAACTTTAGTTTCAATTCCATCTTGTGCTGAAACAAATATCATGTAAACACCTGATGCTACTCTGTATTTTCCAAATGCTGTTCCATCCCATTCAATTGTTCCTCCAGATGAAGTTGTTTCATACACTAAATTTCCTTCAATATCGGCAATTTTTATTATTGCTTTATCCGTCAAGCCACTTATTTTTATTGTTCCCGAAAATTCTGGTCTAACTGGGTTTGGATAAATGTAAACATTGTTTAAATTATCTTCGGGTTTTGTGGCTGTTCCTTTAAAAGAAACTAAACCTTTATCTGTGGCAAAAAAAACTTCGCCTGTAACATTGTCAATTTCAATATCATTTACATTATTACTTGGCAATGGCGAATTGTCTATGGTGAATTTATATATAGTTTCTTGACCATTTGGTGATACTAAATAAACACCAGCGTCAGCTAGAGAAACCCATTTTCTATTAGCGCCATCAACAGCAATGTCTAGAATAAATTGTTGATAAAATAACTCTTGTGCCAAACCATCTTCTTCAATAATGATATCTCTAGTTGTTATCATATCTTCTGATAAAAATTGATCAACACTGGTAATTATTCTTAAACCACGTGCTGTGCCAATCCAAAGTTGATTGCGTTTATCAATTGCAACACATCTAACGTCAATATCGGGTAAATTTCCTTGAGTTTCTGTTTTTATTACAATTGATTTATTGCTTAATGTTTCGTTAAAAGCAATTAATCCATTTCGACTGCACGGCATCCATTTGGTGTTATTTTTATCAATAACAGGAATTGCATAACTTTCATTAAATGGTTCTGTTATAATTTCTGATAAATCATAGGATTCCCAATTTCCATTTGTTCTAAGTACTTTTAATCCCTTATTAACAAAATTATTTGTCATCCAAAGATTGCCACTTTTGTCATAAGCTGGACCGTTTATTCTTAATCCAGCATCTGCAAGAGAAGGCATTTCTATTCCATTTGAACCAGTGTTGGTATTATCATATAATATTACTGGAACTTCATCTACAACTTTTAAAAGTCCTGAAAAATAAGAACTTACATAAAATTCGTTCTCGTTTGTTGGATTAAATGTAATGTTAGATAATGATTTAGCTCCAAACAAATCAGAATAAAGTATTATATCCCAACCATTTTCTGTAGTAAATTTACTAATTGGATATTGAAAAAGTCCGTATGGAAAATTCCCATTGTATGGATTGTAACCTCTATCATATCTTCCATACAATGCCCAAAGTGCAGTTGTAGATTTTTTTAATCTAAAAATATTATTTAATACTGGTCCGTCAGGCATAATAAATTCAAACGATGTTGGGTTTGAAATTGTTGAAGAAACTAATCCGTTTTCATTGGTTCCAATATAAATAAAATCGTTAATTACAGTTGCACAAACAAAAGTTACAGGAATTTCAGTAATTTGGTTTGTTTGAATTTGGACAATTTGAGATAAAGATTCATTATAAATATAAACCTTATTAAGTGTTGTAATTATTAAATATCCATCATTTTCTCTAATGTCTAAAGCTATGGCGTTAATGTTAGAAAATTCTGTTGGTACATTTCCTATAAATTTATAAGCTCTACCATTAGTATTTGCCCCTACAAGTTGATTGTTAAAATTTACAACTCCAGACCAATATCCACCATCGAATGCTAACCATTGATTAAAATCAATTAAATTAGGATTAGAAACTGCTGCTTTTTTAATTCCATAATATTGAGTTGTTGCATAAATTTCGTCATTGAAAACAGTAGTTTGAAAAACTTTAATATTTTCGCCACTATTGCCTATATAATAAGTATCTCCAAATTCTTGAGTAGTTAAATCGAAAACTGATATTCCGTAATCAGTTGATATATATACCTTTGATTCATGTTCATAAAAATGATTTATTTTTTTTATTAAAGGAGAAACAGGAACTTCATCAATAATTCCTTTTTTAAGAACAATAGTTCCGTCTGATTTAATTATTACTAATAATCCTTTGGTATTACCAATTAGAGTAATGTTAAAAGTTTCACTTCTGTAAACTGACGAAATATCGTTTATTTTAAGATCATCTATTGAGTTGATTGTTGTAATATCATTAGTAGCAGTATTTTTAAAAAACAAAGCGTTTTCAGAACCAGCATAAATTGCAGTTGATGATTCTGTTACATCATTAATTTTATTATAAGAAAAATAACCTTGCCATTGAAGGTTTTCTTGTGAAAAACCAACAATTGAAAATAAAGAAAATAAGAAAATTAATCTTTGCATTTTAATAAAATATAGTTTGACAAATATAGTATAAACGTAAATAATTCATGTTTAATATATATAATAAAAAATGCCTTCTAAATTGAAGGCATCTTATAATAAATTAATGTTTATATATTACACTATTCCTTGTGCAAGCATGGCATCGGCTACTTTTACAAATCCAGCAATATTTGCTCCTTTTACATAATCAGTATACCCATTTGAATCTGAGCCGTATTTTACACAAGCTGCATGAATATCTGACATAATTCTTTTTAATCTTTCGTCAACTTCTTCTGAAGTCCAACTTAAACGTAGTGAATTTTGCGACATTTCTAATCCTGAAGTTGCAACACCACCAGCATTAGATGCTTTTCCTGGTGCAAATAATATTTTAGCTTTTTGAAAAACTGTAACTGCTTCTGGAGTTGAAGGCATGTTTGCTCCTTCTGCAACACACGTACATCCATTAGCAATTAAAGCTTTTGCTTCATCTTCGTTTAGTTCGTTTTGAGTAGCACAAGGCAAAGCGATATCACATTTTATTTCCCATGGCCTTTTATTAGCAATAAATTTAGCGCTTGGATATTTTGTTATATAATCAGAAATTCTACTGTAATTTACATTTTTTATTTCCATTACATAAGCTAGTTTTTCAGCAGTAATTCCTTCTTCATCATAAATATAACCTGATGAATCTGACAAAGTAACTACTTTACCACCAAGTTCAGTAGCTTTTTGGGCAGCATATTGAGCCACATTTCCAGATCCAGAAACGACTACAGTTTTTCCTTTAAAACTATCTCCTTTAGTAGCCAACATACTTTGTGCAAAATATACATCTCCATACCCTGTAGCTTCTGGACGAATTAATGAACCTCCAAAAGAAATTCCTTTTCCTGTTAAAACTCCAGTAAATTCATTTCTTAATCTTTTATATTGACCAAACATATAACCAACTTCTCTTCCACCAACTCCAATATCTCCAGCTGGAACATCAGTGTCAGCACCAATATGTTTAGATAGTTCTGTCATAAAACTTTGACAAAATTTCATTATCTCGATATCTGATTTACCTTTTGGGTCAAAATCTGAACCACCTTTTCCTCCACCCATTGGTAAAGTTGTTAAGCTGTTTTTAAATGTTTGTTCAAAAGCCAAAAATTTTAAAATACTTAAATTTACTGATGGATGAAAACGAATTCCACCTTTATATGGTCCAATGGCAGAATTCATTTGAATTCTATAACCTCTGTTTACTTGAGTATTACCAGCATCGTCAATCCAGGTTACACGAAACATGATAACTCTTTCTGGCTCAACCATTCTTTCTAAAAGCATTTTTGCTTCGTATTTTTTATTCTCTTCAATAAATGGAATTACTGTTTCGGCAACTTCCTTAACGGCTTGCATAAATTCTGGCTCGTTAGGATTTTTTTTAGCAACTGCTTCAATAAAGTTGTTAATGTTTTGTGACATAAAGTATAATATTAATGTTTAAGAAAACGTTTTCGTAAATTTTCGACAAATATACATTTTATAAAAATAATGTCACAATATTTTTGAAATTCTCATTGTTTTTATTTTTTTAGTAAGAAATATTAAAAAATCTTGAAAATATAATTTTAATTTAAACCAATTTGTACTTTTTTTC
>JAYTPS010000057.1:0-2629 GCA_043747155.1 Flavobacterium sp.
ATCAAGGTTCTCAAAAAGCAATAGGAATTACTTTTATTTATGGTTTTGATAAATCTTAGTAAATAAAGTCTAATTTTGTTTTCATGAAACCAATTACCAACATACGCTATTTTTTTGAAAAACATGGTTTTCATGTTTCTTCACGCTTGGCAGATAAGCTGGGAATGCGAGCTACAAGTGTTCGTTTGTTTTTTATTTACATATCCTTTGTAACGGTTGGTTTGGGCTTTGGATTTTATTTAACGTTAGCTTTTTGGATAAAACTTAAAGATTTAATTAGAGCCAAACGAACCTCGGTTTTTGATCTTTAATAGTAGTATATGTTAGAAAATAACGATTTTAAATCATTCTTCCATTTTTCGAGAGAGCAACGAAAAGGAATTCTTCTATTGTTTATTATTATTATTAGTTTACAATTACTATACTTTTTTGTTGATTTTAATAAAATACATAAACCTTCGCCAGAAGAACAGAATTGGCTTTCACTTCAAAGCACAATTGATTCATTAAAACTTCAAAAACACGAAACAACTTATAAAATCTATCCTTTTAATCCCAATTTTATAACCGATTTTAAAGGATATAAATTAGGAATGAAAGTTGAGGAAATTGACCGATTACTGGCCTTTAGAAAACAAGGAAAGTTTGCCAATTCGCCAGAAGAATTTCAAAAAGTTACTGGAATTTCCGATTCGCTTTTAAATGCAATTTCACCATTTTTTAAATTTCCAGATTGGGTGAATAAGAAGAATCAAGTTAATTACTCAAGTTCAAGTTCTAAATCCAACTGGAAAGAGTTTCCAAAGAAAGAAGCCATCAAAATTTTGGACATCAATCAAGCTACAAAAGAAGATTTGATGAAAGTATACGGAATTGGTGATGCCATTTCAGATAGAATTTTAATTCAAAAAAACACCTTTGGCGGATTCGTTTCTATGGAACAAATGAATGATATTTGGGGATTATCAACAGAAGTTATTTCCAATCTTAATAAATATTTTACTATATCAACAATTCCAAACATTAAAAAAATTGATATCAATAATGCTTCAATTAAAGAATTAGGAGAATTTACATACTTCAAATATCCAATTTCTAAAAACATTGTTACCTACAGAAGTATGAATGGTGATATAAAAATTGATGATTTGGCAAATATTAAAGCTTTTCCTGTTGATAAAATTAAAATAATTGCATTATATTTACAATTCTAAAAAATAGAGTAAAAATTAAGCATTTATTATATGAATTTAGCATATTTTACAGAAGAACACGAATTATTTAGAAAAAGTCTACAAGTTTTTTTACAAAAAGAAGTTGTACCACACATTGAAAAATGGGAAAAAACAGGTTCAATAGAACGTTTTATTTGGAAAAAATTTGGAGATATGGGCTTTTTTGGAATAGCATATCCAGAAGCTTATGGAGGTTTAAATTTAGATTTATTTTATACAGTGGTATTTCTAGAAGAACTTCAAAAAATAAAATCTGGAGGTTTTGCTGCTGCCATTTGGGCACATTCTTATTTGGCAATGACGCACTTAAATGCAGAAGGTAATGAAAGAATAAAGCAAGATTATTTAGCGCCAAGTATTTCTGGCGATAAAGTAGGAGCATTATGTATCACTGAACCTTTTGGCGGAAGCGATGTTGCAGGTATGAAAACTACTGCTATAAAAAAAGGAAATAATTACATCATTAACGGATCTAAAACATTTATTACAAATGGTGTTTATGCAGATTATTATATTGTAGCCGCTAAAACTGATTTAGCACTTGGAAATAAAGGTATAAGTATATTTCTAATAGATACAAATCTAAAAGGAATTTCCTCTACAAAATTAGACAAACTTGGTTGGAGAGCATCAGATACTGCAGAAATTGCATTTGATAATGTTGAAATTCCAGAAGAAAATTTAATGGGCGAAGAAGGAAAAGGATTTCCTTACATTATGCAACATTTTGCATTAGAGCGATTAATTATGGCTATAAATGCACATGCAAGCGCAGAATATGCAATAGAATACACTATTGATTATATGTCTCAACGTGAGGCATTTGGCAAAAAAATTAATAAGTTTCAAGCATTGCGACATACTTTAGTAGAACATGCTACGGATGTAGAGCATTGTAAAATATTTAATTACGCAGCTGTAGCAAGATTAAATAAAGGAGAATATGTAGTTAAAGAAGCCACAATGGCAAAATTGAAATCTACTAAAGTTGCTGATGAAACAATTTATAGTTGTTTACAAATGCTTGGAGGTTATGGTTATATGGAAGAATATCCATTAGCAAGATTGTTAAGAGATAGTCGTTTAGGTCCAATTGGTGGCGGAACATCAGAAATTTTGAAAGAAATTTTATCTAAAATGATTATTGATAAACAAAATTATCAGCCAGCAGTGAAGTAATTATTTAAATAAGATAATAAAATAAACGGATTGAAATTTTTCAATCCGTTTTTAATTTAACCAAACTTACTGTTTATTTTTTGATAAATTTTAGAGTTTCAACATGACCATTACCAGATACTTTAATAAAATATATTCCATTTGTAATTGTTGTTATACTAAGTGGAATAGTTGATGTGAAATTTGAATTTGTATCGATGTCATTTTGATAAACT
>JAYTPS010000058.1:0-5343 GCA_043747155.1 Flavobacterium sp.
GTAGTTCAACTAATAATACTGGTGGTTTGGGAGCTTCTGGAGGAAGTAGCGACCCAGTCGTTATATCTCCAACACCTTGTAGAACTGGGAATTGTATTGAAGCAGAAGTAATTAAAAAACCGTGTTTACAATTAAAAAAATTAGCTGATTTCGATAAAATGAATTTAAAACCCAAAATTGATATTTTAAAAAATAAAGTTATTTCAAATGTTCAGAACGAATGGGGATTAAAATTAACAAAAATTGGACCAACAACAATTAATGCTGCAGATAGTCTATTTGCTTATGATGCAATTTTAGTTGAAGGCAATCTAAACGATGTACCATTGTCATATGGTGATGATTTTATTGGAGGAGCACATATTCATACAAATAAAGGATATGCTATACATACATGGAGAGATATCTATAATCTATCACTATCTTATCAAGATACTTCACCTAACAAAAGAGATGATGTAGCAAATTTTTTAGTTGTAAAAGATCCATTAAACCTTACACATCCTAAAGTTTATGCGATTAAAGTAGATAATATTACAACACTCCAAACGAAATTAGATCAAGACTTAAATAACCCTTTATATTTAGATTCTAATATTGATGTAACTATTAAAAATTTAAATGAGAGCTTATTACCATTGTATAAATATAGTCCATGTTTAGAACATGGAATAATTCAACATTTTTCAAGTTACGGAATATCATTATATCAAGCTGCTGATGATGATTTGACGGAATGGAATAAGCTTGTAGTTGGGCCAATAGGAGATATATTATCACCAAAAGGAGTCAGAAAAATTCCTTGTATTTTCCAATAATTAAAAATCATATAAGATGAAAAAAATACTAATAATTTTGTGTTTGATATATTCAATATCAAACTATTCGCAAATTTCAATTCAATTAGAAAAACAAATTAATGAATATCCTTGGGGTGAACTTGGAGTGTATTACAAAGATTTTAATAATGTTTTAGAACCATTTGTTGGAACATATTTATATTCTAACACCGCTACAAATTCTTCATTTCAAATAATTTTACAAAAAAAGTTACATTCTGATTTTGGTGGTTTCAATCAAGATATGTTGATTGGAGCATATAAATATATTGAAAATGGAATAACTAAAGTTGATGCATTAAATGATATAACAATTAACTATCCTAGTAACCGAAGTCATGTAATTAATGGTTACATGATTTTAACTGGCACTGAACTTGGATGTTATGATTGTTCAGAAGACGAAATAAGAATTCATGGTATGATTAAAGATCCTGTTAGTGGATCTGTAGATACATTGATAATAAGAAAAGTAATTGTTAGTGGACAAGAAGCTTTAAAAATTTTTATTTTACATAGTATAAGCTATAAACCAGCAGGTTCAGCTCCAGCAATTTCTATAAGTTATCCATTATCAGAAGAAATAACACTATTGAAAATTTAATTTTTCAAAATTAATATTATGAAAGCTGTCCGTGTAAAGACAGCTTTTTTTTATTAAATTTGATTGATAAAAAAAATTCAATATATAATTTTATTACTACTTGTAATAAACAGTAAAGCACAAACTTCTATAGAAAGTTTGAAAGGTGGATATACTAATTTAGCGTGGAGTTAAAGTTAAGAGAAAAACCCTTAAATTTAACACATGATACGAGAAAGAAAAATTTACGATTCAGCATTTGAGATAAAAGCTGTAGAATTGAGTAATGAAAGATCAAACATTACAGAACTAGCAAGAGAATTAGGTATTCGTGTTAGTATGCTTTACAAATGGCGAAAGGATTATGATAAATTTGGAACTGGTAGTTTTCCTGGTAAAGGAACTTTAAAGCAAACTCCAGAGCAAAAAATCATTAGCGATCTAGAAGCAAAATTGAAAGAAGCCGAGTTAGAACGCGATAAATTAAAAAAAGCAGTGGGCATTTTTTCCAAGAGCGGTCGATGATATTTGATTTTATAAAAAAACATGAAAAAAATAGCAATTATTTTAATAATTTTTATAAGTAGCTGCAAAGCTCAAACAGAAATTATAGACATACTTGATAGAGGAAAAAAACTACTTGGTCCTGACAAGTATTATCAAGATACCAATGATTTATTAAACTCTTATGAAGGTGTTTGGATTTTTTCTGAAGGAAATCAATATTTAAAGTTTATTTTAGAGAAAAAAACATCTCATTATAACGGTGTTTATTATGAAGATGTAATAATTGGTGGCTATGAATATAAAGTTAATGGTGTAACACTTATAAATACACTTTTAGATATTAATTCGAATTATACATATTCTATACAATACAGTCTTTCTGCTGATGGTTTTATAAGTAGTGATTTTTTTCCTTTATGTCCCGAATGTGACGCTAATGAAAAAAGATTAATGATGAGCTTTTCTGAACCATCAAGTGATTTAGGAGGTATAATATATGCTAGAAGAATGAACATTGGTGGTCAAGAAGTATTAAAAATAAAACTACAAGGTGCTTTAAATAGATTTGAATTTCCAGGATCTCCACCAACACCAGATGACTTTGTTTTACCTTCTGGCACGTACACATTAATAAAACAATAATTAATTTCAAAAAGCTGTCCCTAAAAAGACAGCTTTTTTATTCCATACCATCAATTTTTACATTCATTTTACCAGTTGTAGTAATAAAAGCAATAATGGCATTGTTGGTTAATTCAACTTTTTCAAATTCAAAATCGTTCATGGTTCCGTTTACAAAAACTCCTTTCATGGGCGAAAAATTATTTAAATAAGGCAACATGCTTTTTTTGCCTTCGTCTAGATTTTCTTTTATAGAATATCGACAATTTTCTTGTATTTTCTTTAATATTATACCTTGCAAAAGCCAATTTGCAGTTTTTGTTAAAATACCTTTAGAGTTCAAAACATAATCCATTTGGTCAAAATAAATTTCTTTGGTAATTGAATTATAATTAGGTATTCCGCTCAAGTAAATGCTTCCGTTTACGCTTCCTGTCATGTCTAAAGCTATAATCATTTTGCCATCTTTAGCCCACAAATCTACTTTTTGAACCACAATTTTTCTTATGCCAGAACCAAATTCTTTTCCTTGAAAATTCTTAGTTATAATTCGTGAAGCACTTTCATAAGTAGAAATTGCCGCAACGGTTGCAACGGTTTTATCTGGCATTTTAGAAACTGCTTTAAAAGTAACAACTTCTCTATCAAAAGTGTTTTTGGGTTGTTGACCAACCATGGTTTGCATGCTGCATTTTAATCCCAAATCCATTTCAATTTTGCTTTTTTTCAAAACTGCATCGGTTACATAAACTTCAATCGGAATCATTTTGAACCAAGTTTCATATTGTTCACTAGTTTCGAATGGTGTACTCATTTTTTCTAAAACATCAAGAACATATGGTTTAAAATCGCAAGATTTTTCTATTGCATCATCAATTTTCTTAGCAACTTTTGATTTAAAAATTGATAATGTTGGATTGATAATATAGGTAATTGGAACTTTTTTTCCTGCAACTAATATTGTTGGACTTTCGCTCCATTGAAAATCTTCAATTTTAGAATTGGTATTCATCTTCCAATTGGATAATTTGGCATCACTTATCAAAGTTATTGTTCCGTTCATATCAATTTCTCGAGTATCATTCAATCCCATAAATTCAGTACCATATTTAAATTTCGACCAAATTTTTAAAGGCAATATTGATTGTATCTTTCCGTCTTTTTCAACTAGTTTTATAGTTCCAGTTTTCCAAATTTTCATTTCAGATTTGTCATCTGTAATGTCGTTATCTTCATAAATTAATCCATTTAACGATTTGTTCAGTTGATTTTCGATTTCTTTAAGTGTAATTTCCATTGGCATATTTACAAACGATGTCGTTGTTTTATAAACCATAGGAATATTTTCTGAGGCAACTGGTTTTAAAGATGCAATTTTGTTGGAAGTAGAACAGCCAAATAAGGAAGATAACATAATAGAGAAGGTTAAATAAACAGAAATCTTTTTCATAATAAAATTAATATTGATTTTTTTTAAAGTGTGAATGTAACAAAAAAACAAAACTTACGTCTGATAAGAATATGTTAATTTACTAAATTTGATTTTTAATCACTTAAATTTGCATGAATTTATTTTCAATATTGAAATAAAAAGGATGAAGAAAATTTATTATTTATTAGTTTTTATTTTAGTTTTTGCAAGTGCAACTTCAATAGCACAAAACAAGAAATGGACTTTAGAGGAATGTGTTGAGTACGCATTAAAGAATAACATTTCAATAAAGCAAACAGAATTAGTAATAAAATCGGCTGAAATTGATAAGAAATCGGCTTTTGGAGATTTTCTTCCCAATTTAAACGGAAGTGCTTCACATTCTTGGAGTATTGGTTCCAACACAAATCCGGTAACTAATGCTAGAGAAAATCTAACAACACAATATTCGCAAATAGGATTAAGTTCAAATGTTGTACTCTACAATGGGTTGCAAAAAATGAATACTTACAGAAGAGAAAAGCTTGCTATCATTGCCGCACAATATCAACTAGATAAAATGAAAGATGATATAGCTTTGAATGTTGCCAATGCATATTTGCAAATACTTTTTACAAAAGAAGCACTAAAAGTGCAAAAAGAACAACTAGCATTTGATGAAAAACAATTAAAAAGAACCGAAGAGTTGGTTGCAATTGGAACTATTCCAAAAGGCGATTTATTAGATTCAAAAGCAACAGTAGCTTTAGATAAACAACGATTAACAATTTCTGAAAATGATTTATTTTTATCAAAATTGAGTTTGGCACAATTGCTTCAATTTGACGATTTACAAAATTTTGATATTGATGACGCTAATTTCGAACCACAAGAAAGTGAAGTAATGCTTCAAAAACCCGAAGTTATTATTGAAAAGTCAAAAAGTGAAAGAGTTGAATTGAAAATTGCAAAAGCTAATCTTGAAATTGCAGAAAAAAACATTATTATTGCAAAAAGTGGTTATCAACCAAGTCTTTCAGCAGGTTATAGTTTTGGAACAAATGCAAGTTATTCGGATAGATTAATTGGAGTTGATGGAAGCGGAAATCCAATTTTTGCTGGACCACTTCCTGTTTTAGACCAGTTTAGTAATAATAAAGGTCACAACTTTGGATTGAATTTGCAAATTCCAATATTCAATGGTTTTGCTACAAAAAATAATGTTGAACGCACAAAAATTGCTTTAGAAAGATCTAAAATTGCTCAAACACAAGCAAGTCAAGATTTAGAACGAAATGTTTACACAGCAATTACAAATGCTAAAGGTGCTTTAAATAGTTACGAATCGGCTACATCAGCTTTAGACGCTAGAAAAGAAGCTT
>JAYTPS010000059.1:0-5607 GCA_043747155.1 Flavobacterium sp.
ATTTTTTAGTTTAAATAAAAAAACTTTTTTTGTTATTTATAACATTCTTTTAAATCAAGAGATTTAACAAGCTTTATAGCAATATTATTCTTGTTTTAATGCTAAAAATTTAAAAGCACTCGTAATTAACATGCTAAATTAACAATTTAATAATTTAACAACGTTGTTTTGGTTAAAATTAGTATCAAAAGATTCGAATCTTATAAAAATATTAACATAAAACTAGAGTGAAATTTATTTTGAACATCAAAATATTTAAAAAACAGTATCTTGCGCTACAAATTGAACTTAGAATTAAAGTAACTTTATACTGATGAAAAACAAGGAAACATTTATACAACATATTAATGATGGATATACCTCTAAAGGTGAAAGCATTTTACTTGGTGCAGCAATTTTAGATGGAAATGCTGTTGCAGAAACGCAAGTAAAAATACCTTTAAAAACCTTAAACCGTCACGGATTAATTGCTGGTGCAACTGGAACTGGAAAAACAAAAACCATTCAAGTATTATCTGAACAATTATCATCGTTTGGAATTCCTGTTTTAATGATGGATATTAAAGGTGATTTTTCAGGAATTGCAATGGCTGGAGAAGAAAAATCATTTATTACTGAAAGACATTCTAAAATAAATATTCCTTATAAAACAGCTTCTTTTCCTGTTGAGTTGATGACACTTTCGGCTCAAGATGGAATAAGAATGAGAGCAACAATATCTGAATTTGGTCCTGTTTTATTTTCAAGAATTCTAGATTTAAATGATACTCAAGCTGGAGTAATGTCGGTAATTTTTAAATATTGTGATGACAATAAAATGCCATTATTAGATTTAAAAGATATTAAAAAGGTATTAAACTACATTACTGAAGAAGGAAAAGAAGAAATTTCTCAAGAATATGGAAAAATTTCAACTTCAACTACTGGAACTATTTTACGAAAAATAATTGAACTAGAACAACAAGGTGGCGATTTCTTTTTTGGCGAAAAATCATTTGAAATTGATGATTTAATGCGCATTGATGAAAATGGAAAAGGTTATGTAAATATTTTAAGACTAACCGATATTCAAGATAAACCTAAATTGTTTTCGACCTTTATGTTGAGTTTATTAGCCGAAATATATCAACAAATGCCTGAAAAAGGTGATATTGAACAACCTGAATTAGTGCTGTTTATTGACGAAGCACATCTAATATTTAATGAAGCAAGTAAAGTTTTATTAGATCAAATAGAAACTATAATTAAATTAATTCGATCAAAAGGAATTGGGGTTTACTTTGTAACCCAAAACCCTATGGATATTCCTAAAGGCGTTTTGGCACAATTGGGTTTAAAGATTCAACATGCTTTGCGCGCTTTTACAGCAAATGACAGACAAGCTATTAAACAAACTGCTGATAATTATCCAACATCTGATTACTATAAAACTGATGAAGTTTTAACTTCGCTTGGAATTGGAGAAGCATTTGTAACTGCCTTAAATGAGAAAGGAATACCAACACCACTAGCGGCAACAATGATGCGTGCACCAATGAGCAGAATGGATATTTTGGTTGCTGATGAAATTGTTGCAATTAATGCTAAATCGAAACTTGTAAAAAAATATTCAGAAGAAATTGATCGAGAAAGTGCGTATGAAATTTTGAATAAAAAAATTGAAAGTGCCTTTGAAAAAGCCGAAGAACAAGAAGTAGAAAAGAAAAAAAGTAATGAACCTAGTACTGCCGAAGTTATTGGAAAATCGGTTACCAAAGTGGTTACTAGTGCTAGTTTTATTCGTGGAGCTTTTAGTATTTTAATGAAGTTGATTAAGCGATAATTAAATAATATATTTTAAAACTCCAAAATTTCAAAGCATTATAATTTGAATTTAGAATTTAAAATTTTATTTGAAATTCAATAATTTAATAATTTAATAATCATACTTTCCACATCTTCGCTATTCCATTTTTCTTCAATATTTTCCATTAGCATAATTTCTTCCATAATTTTATTTTGCAAATCGCCAACTGCAAGTGCTTCGGTGTAAGGTTGCAAACTAAAAGTTACTCGAGAATATAAAGGAATCCACAAATTTGGATGTTTATCTGAAAACCATTTTTCGATTTTCTTTTGTAATAAAAATTTAGCGTCGGCAGTTTTAGAACTCATTTCTGTAAAATTTCTTTCAGCA
Organism: Flavobacterium sp.; assembly: GCA_043747155.1. Classification (GTDB taxonomy): domain Bacteria; phylum Bacteroidota; class Bacteroidia; order Flavobacteriales; family Flavobacteriaceae; genus Flavobacterium. Next base: position 2,177 of record JAYTPS010000059.1, read on the forward strand.
AGCTCTGCAATTGCATCGGCATTCGGTTTCCTAATTTTTTGATATTCAAGAAAAATTGATTTCCAATCGTCACTGTGTTTGGCAATCATTTCATTCAAAACGGTTATGTCTTCGAAACCAGCATTCATTCCTTGACCATAAAAGGGAACAATAGCATGAGCAGAATCGCCAATTAAAGCAACTTTATCTTCAAATGTCCAAGGATAACATTTCATTTTTGCCAAATAACTTGTTGGATTTTTGAAAAAATCTTTAACCAAATCTGGAATAACTTCTTTCGTATCTGGAAAATATTTTGCAAAAAATTTAACTAATGCTTGTTCGTCTTTTAATTCTTCAAATGAATTTTCGCCAACAAAAGGCATAAATAATGTGCAAGTAAAAGTTCCGTCGAGATTAGATAATGCCATGAGCATAAAATTGCCTCTTGGCCAAATATGTAATGAGTTTTTGTCAATTTTATGAGTTCCATCAGCATTGGCAGGAATGTGCAACTCTTTGTAACCCAATTTCATGAATTCTTGCGAATAATCAAACATAGATTGACGTTGCATTCTATGTCTAATTCTAGAAAAAGCTCCATCTGCACCAAATACTTTATCATATTTTAACTCTTGCCATTCGCCTCTTTCGGTTTCGCCAATATGCAAAGTTGCAGTTGCCAAGGTAACGTCCCAAATTTTGTGATCGAAGAAAAATTGAACTCCTGCATCTTCTGCTAAATCTATCATTCTACGGTTTAAAACGCCACGAGACAATGAAAAAATAGCTTCGCCTTCTTTGCCATAATATTGATAATTTAATTTATCATCTTGGGTGTGAATGGCTCGTTTATCTACTGGAATTCCGATTTTTCTGATTTCATCTTCTAGACCAATATCTTCAAGTGTTTTCCAACCGCGATTAGACATTACCAAATTAATTGATCGACCTGAAAACTCTACTTTTCTAATGTCTTCGCTTCTATCGTAAACATGAACTGTGTGACCTAATTTTTTGAGATATATTGCCAAAAGTGTTCCAACTAATCCAGAACCAACAACAGCAATTTTTTGAGGAGTTTGCATTTAATTTTTATAAGCGGTTTTGCAAATTTATGCTTTTTTTATAACATTAAGAAGTTAAGATTAATTAAGTATTTTATTAAAATTAATTTTCTTAATTTTTAAAAAACATAACTTCTTAATGGTGAAAAATATTTAAAAAGGAATAAAAACCAATTTTGTAGAAGTTTTAATTATTTCGGCTTTATTCATTTTCATTTTTCGAAATTTTCCTTGAACATACATTTCTGCTTGATCATTATAATGATTACTCATTGGGTTTCCTGAATTTCCAGTTGGAAGAATACTTAAACTGTTTTCTACATCAGAAAAATCGATAATTCTTCGTGTTGATGGTCCAGCTTTTACCTCGTATAGACCAGAATTTGAATATGAAAACATTAAATTGTTAATCACTTCATTGCTTCCAGCTATTTCAAATTTTCCAACATTAAAAAAATTTTCAAAAAGTTTAACTTTTCCAATTGGATGTTGGTGTTCAAGAGTATGAACTTTGTTCCATGTCCATTTTTTTATATCATTACCCAGTTGATTTTGAAGTGCTAAAATAGTTTCTTTAAACGATTTTTGCAGTATATTTTTTTGAGTTTCTTTTTTGTTTTTTGTTGATAAATTATCCCACCAAACTGAATTTTCGTTTAGTAATTGCGGTTCAATAATTTGTTTGACTTTATGAGTTGACAAAAGAGCTTTGAAATTATCTTTGCCTAATTCGTCTTGAAAAGTATTTTCTAAATACTTGTATATTAATTTATTATAAATTGTAGATTCTATATTTGTTACATTATTGCTTCCATCCCATTTTGCTAGAGCATACATGGCATTTTTTTCTATTTTATTTAAATTTTGAGTATTTAAATTGGCAATAATTTGAATAGCAATTTTTGAATTTACATTTGAAGTATTATCAATAATCATTTTTTGAACATCTTGTTTTGTAAAATTGTTTTTAGCAACTAAAAAACTTTCTATTCTTTGCGCTCTATCTTTGGGCAAATAATAACCAGGATACAAATAATTATCAATTGCTTGTGGCTGATTATTAGATGAATAAACATAATTCCAATTTGGGTTTATGGCTGCTGGATTTTTAGAAAAATTGATGAATTCCTTTTTATCGTCAATACCATTACTTCCATTTAATATAAAATTCGGATTTACCGATTTGTCAACTTTATATAATTTTCCAGATGTTATCCAAGCGATATTATTTTTAGCATCGCCATACATAATATTTAATCCTGGAGCATTTATAAGTTGAATATTTTTATGGAAATCTTCTAAATTTTTTGAATGAGAAAGATGATAGACTGCATTAAGAATTTTATTTTTTTGCTGAGTATAAATCCAAGACATTGCAATTGGTTTTGGAGAAGAAATGGTGTTTATATTTTCATTCATGATTGGTCCATGAATACTGTGTTTTATATTTAAAACAATATCTGAACTGTCTTTTACTTTAATTATTTTTTTAAGAGTAGTATAATTTAAATATTCATTTTTATATTTATACTGGTTTGCATTTTTTGGATTATTTTCTTCTTGAAATAAATCTAAATCATCATTTTCAAACATGGTTAAACCATAAGCATAATCACGATTATGACCCAATAACGGAAAAGGTGTTCCTGCCAAATAATACCCATACATTTCATAATCTGGACAAGAAATATGTGCTTCAAACCACGTGCAAGGTTGCGAGAACCCAATGTGTGGATCGTTAGCAAAAATTACTTTTCCGTTTTTGGTTTTTTGAGCGCCAATTACCCAACTGTTGCTTCCAATAAAAGCTGAAATTGGAGCGTTATCAAGCAAACTAGCAACTTGATTAGAAATCTTTGAATAATTATTAGTTTTACCATTAAAATTTTGAAGTTGAACTGTTCCCAAAGAGCCATCGAGTGCAAAATCTTTTAAATAATCAGCTCCAAGTTTATCACGAATATCAGTCATTAACGGATCGGTTTTTTGTGCCATTGCAAAACTAAACGACATATATCCAAAAATATTATAAACATCTTTTATAGTGAATTCTTGTTTTTTTATTCCTAACAAACTGAATTCAATTGGAGTTTTTCCTTCTTTTAAATATTGATTAATTCCATCAAGATAAGCCATTGTAAGTTTATAACTCTCAGCATTTTTATCTAATTCAGAAATTACTTTTTTAGAGTTTTCTTCAATTCCAACTCCGGCAAAAAACATATCGGTTTTAGATACTTTATTACCAAAAAGTTCAGCTAATTTTCCAGGTGCAATTCTACGCATGATGTCATTTCCTGCTATAGGTTGACAACATTTGTTGTCAAATTTTTTTTCAAAAATACTGATTTGTAATCGGAATATTGATAAGTTTAGAAAAAATCT
>JAYTPS010000060.1:0-3120 GCA_043747155.1 Flavobacterium sp.
ACAAAAAGCAAAACACGAATCGCATGTTTTAAATCATCATAAGTTTCAAACTTATACATGGCAAGGAAATGATGATGTAATATTATTGGTTCACGGTTGGGAAAGCAATGCATCGCGATGGAAAAAATTATTAGTTTTTTTAAAGAAAACTGGAAAAACTATTATAGCAATTGATGGACCAGCTCACGGATTAAGTAACGGAAAAGAATTTAATGTTCCTGTCTATTCTGAATTTATTGATACTATTGTTCAAAAATACAATCCTAAAATTGCCATCGGACATTCAATTGGTGGAAATGCAATTGCCTACTTTCAAGCACATTATAAACATAATTTTGAAAAAATAGTTTTACTTGGAGCGCCATCAGATTTTAAAGTGATTTTGAATAATTATATTAACATGCTTAGCTTAAACAAATTTATTCATCAATCTTTTATTAACTACACCAAAAAACGTTTTAATCTAACAATTGATGAATTATCTGCTTCAAAGTTCTTAAAAGATTCAACCATTTCTGGATTAATTGCTCACGATATTAATGACAATGTAGTACTATTTGAAGAAGGCAAAAAGATTTCTAACTCCTGGAAAAAAGCTAAATTTATTCAAACCGAAGGTTTAGGACACAGTATGCATAATGAACATTTATATCAAACAATTGTTGAGTTTGTAAATGACTAGTTTGCAAAGAATTTTATAAATTAGCATAGTTACATTGCAAACATTTTTCGAATGCCACTAAATTCTAAAAATCCTATATTTGCATAATGGAAGAAAACCTAACACGAATAAATAAATTTTTATCAGAAACTGGCTTTTGCTCTCGTCGAGAAGCCGACAAATTAATTGAGCAAGAAAGAGTTACAATTAATGGTTTTGTGCCTGTAATGGGAACAAAAATATCACCAGATGACGAAGTTAGAGTTGACGGAAAAATAATTAGAGAAAGTACTAAAAAACGAATTTATTTAGCATTCAATAAACCTGTAGGAATTGAATGTACCACAAACCTCGATGTTAGAGATAACATTGTAGATTATATAAATTATTCTGAACGTATTTTTCCAATTGGACGATTAGACAAATCCAGTGAAGGATTGATTTTCATGACCAACGATGGCGATATTGTTAATAAAATTCTTCGTGCCAGAAACAATCACGAAAAAGAATATCTAGTAACAGTAAATAGACCAATTACCGATAGATTTATTGAACGAATGGCAAATGGCATTCCAATTTTGGACACCATTACCCGAAAATGCAAAGTAGAACAAGTTAGTAAATATATTTTTAGAATCATACTTACACAAGGTTTGAATCGACAAATTCGTAGAATGTGCGAATATCTAGATTATGAAGTAACCGCATTAAAAAGAACACGAATAATCAATATTTCATTAGATGTTTTAGTTGGTCGTTACAGAGAATTATCAACCGAAGAAATTACACAACTTAATGAACTGATTGAACCATCAAGCAAAACAGAAGAAGCTAGTTTTCCTAAAGTTATTGCTAAAGCTTCAAATTTTATTCCTAAAATTACAAGAAATAAAAATTGATTTGCAACTACAGCTATCCATTTAAAACGAAGTTCAATAATATTTAAAAATATATTAGAAGTATTTCCTTTTTTTAGTATATTTCCACAAAAAATACAAATGAAAATTCTATCAAAATTTACATTCTTAGTTTTGTTTTTCTCATCAATACTATCGGCTCAAAAAAATATCGATCCAACACCAGATGATATTATTTTAGCAAAAAAAATAAGAACTACTTATGATAAAGATGATGTTGCCATTCTTGAAAGCACCGAAAATGTAAAATTTGAATTAAATAAAAACGAATCTAAAGTTATTGTAAATCATTCGGTTAATGAACGATTAATGAACATTAATCACAGAGCCAATATTCAAAAATATGAGTTTTACGATAGCGAATCTAAAATTGAAACCTTCAATTTAAAATTTAAAAACGACAAAAATACCAACAATTTTGTTACTGACGAGTTTTACAAGGACAAAGATTTATTTTACAACGATGCCAGAGTAAAATATATGTCAGTAAATTTTCCAATACAAGGTTATGCCTATAATTATGAATTAGAGAAAAAATATGAAGATGTAAAATATTTTACAGCTTTATATTTTAACGATGAATTTCCAATAATAAAAAAACAAATTGTAGTTACAGTTCCCGAATGGTTAACAATTGAACTAAAAGAATTTAATTTTGAAGCAAACAATGTAACCAAAACCCAAACCAAAGATTCTAAAAATAATACCATTTTTACTTACACACTAAAAGATGTTCCTGCCATTTTTAAAGAAGAAGATTCTCCAGGTAGAAGTTATATTTATCCTCACATTTTATTAATTGCAAAATCCTATAAAATTAAGAGTACAGATGTAACACTTTTTAATTCTACAGCCGATTTATACAAATGGTACAAATCATTAGTAAATTTAATGAAAGACGACACTTCAATATTAAAAGCTAAAGTTACTGAGCTAACAACCAATGCAAAAACCGACGAAGAAAAAATAAAAAATATTTTTTATTGGGTTCAAGACAACATTAGATACATTGCATTTGAAGATGGAATTGCAGGATTTAAACCTGATGAATCTAACAATGTTTTCGAAAAAAGATATGGCGATTGTAAAGGAATGGCAAATTTAATAAAACAAATGTTAGTACTTGCAAAATATGATGCTCGATTAACTTGGATAGGAACCAAACATATTGCCTATGATTATAAAACACCATCATTGGCAGTTGACAATCACATGATTTGCACTTTATTTTTAAAAGGTAAAAAATATTATTTAGACGGAACAGAAAAATTTAATTCTTTCGGAGAATATGCTGAACGCATTCAAAATAAAGAAGTTATGATAGAAGATGGCGATAAGTATATTATTGACAAAGTACCAATGGCAAGCAACGAAACTAATAAAGAAGTTTTTAAAGCCAATTTATCTATAGAAAATGAAAAACTTCAAGGCAACTGTTCTAAAACATATTTAGGAGAAAGTCGTTCACAGTTTTTATACATTTACAACACCTTTAAAAGTGATAAAAAACAAGAAGCACTTGAAGATTATTTAGCTAAAAGT
>JAYTPS010000061.1:0-2175 GCA_043747155.1 Flavobacterium sp.
ATTATTGTCCAGAAAAGGTATTGCGGTTTTAGTAATTTGATAAAAAGAATTGATAGAATCGTTACTAATTTTTAATTTCTCCAAATGACCAAGTCCAGCAACAATATGTCTAGTAATATATTCATTTTCTTTTCCACCATTAAACCATGCAAATCCTCCAGAAGATTTTTGCATTTTGGATAATTTATTGAAAGTGTTTTCTAGAGAATTTTTCATGTAATCCAAATCAAAGAGTAATGCTAAATTTTTTCTTTTTTCATCGTCACTTTGTAAGTCTTTAAGCCAAGGTGTTTCTGATAGTATTACTGATTTTAATTCTTCATTTTGCTCTAATTTAGAAATTGGTTTTAATGATTTTTTCCAATTTTCAAAAACACTTGCAATTTTAGGATTATTATTTATAATTTCAGTTGCTAAAACATTAGCATAATATCTTGAAAAAGTTTGTTCTGCACATTCATGTTCATATTCCATTAAGTAGGGTAATGATTGAATGGCAAGCCATGTAGGATTCGATGTATATTCTATAATAAATTGATGATTGCGTAAAGTTTTAGACGAATTGTTTTTTAAGTTTTCAAAAGTGTATTCTCTTTTAGAATTATCTCTAACCCAAAGAGGTAAACTTTCTGTCACTAAAATTGAATTTGTCATTACAGGTAAAATACTTTCTTCACCATCAGAAAAATCACCAGATTTTGCAATTACTTTATATTGAACTCCATTTAAACCTTTAGGAATTGTTATTTTCCATTTTACAACTGTATTTTCTGATGGATTTATTATGAAGTTTTTTATTGAATTTGAATTACCCATTTGAATATCAATATTTTCCATAGTTGAGGCATTAAATAATTGTAAAACTGCACTACCAATTTTTTTACCTGTGCTTAAATTACTTATTTTAGTTGAAATTGAAATAGTATCATTTTCTCTTAAAAATCTTGGCATGTTTGGAAAAACCATAAGTTCTTTTTGAGTTACTGTAGTTTTTTCATCATATATATATTCGGCATTTTTATTATGAGCTAATAATTGTAATTTCCAATGGGTTAATTCTTCTGGCGCGGTGAATTTAAAACTAAATTTCCCATCGCTATCGGATGTAATATTTGGAAAGAAAAATGCAGTTTCATTTTTGTTAGTTCTTGTTTTTACTTGCATTATTTCTTGAAAACCTTTTTTAGTAATTACAATAATAACACCATTTGAACCATTAACGCCATATAAAGCTGCACCTTGTGCGCCTTTAACTACACTAATATCAATAACAGAATCTGATGATAACTGTTGCAAAATTGCCGATGTAGAAATTATTCCATCTATTACTATTAATGCTTCATTTTGGCCATTTAGATTTCTATTACCACGTAAAACTATTCTTGAAGTTGGATTTGCGCCGTTTTCAGATGTGTTAATTTGCAAGCCAGAAACTCGACCAATTAAAGATTGAGCAATATTTGGATTTGCTGCTTGTGTCAATTCTTGTGCAAAAGTTATCTGTTTGGATGATGTTAGTGTTTCTTTTTTCTTTTTTATTCCCATTGCTCCAGTCATTAGTACTTCGTCAAGAAGTATATCAGAAGAAGTTAATTTTGCATTTATTGTTTCATGATTTTTTTTTATAGCTTTAACAAAATCATCAAGTCCAATAAACGAAAAAACTAAAGTTTCGTTTTGTCCAGCTTCAATTTCATAATAACCATCAATATCTGTACTAACTCCTCTTGTTGTTCCTTTAACAACAACATTAGCGCCAGGTATAACACCATATTTATCACTAACTATTCCTGAAATTAATTTTACATTTAATGGTTTTTTAGCTTTTTTTGTAATTTGCTTTTTATATTCTTTTACAACAACCAAGTCTTTAGAATTATTAAAATCAAATCCAAACCATAACAATTTAGTCTTATAGTTTTCAAATTTGTATTTTGGTTGTTTTATAATACTTGAATAATGTATAGAACTGGCATAATCATTTGTGTATGATTTATGGTTAAAATAATTTTCATAATATTTATTTTGTGTTAATTGATTCCATGAAGATTTTCTAAAAACATCCAAAGAACTATCATACATAGATGCTAAAATTTCATAATTTAATTTTTTATGGTTTTTAATTTTAAAACTCCAAGTTTCATCAACTCCAGGACTAAGTTTGTTTCTAAAAGT
>JAYTPS010000062.1:0-2400 GCA_043747155.1 Flavobacterium sp.
TTTCGGTACCAGTTTTGAATGAATCGGCGTTGTAAACTATAGTATCACCTTTTATAGAAACTGGCATTTCTCTAACTATTTCAACTCCATCCAATTCTATTCCGCCAGATTCAAGTGAAACATTTTGGGTAATATTTTCTGATTTTGTTACTAAAGAAATTTCTTTATTTTTCATTCCTAGGTAACTAAACTTTATACTGTAGATTGCATTTTGTTTTAAGTTTAATACAAATTTTCCTTTATCGTTAGTAATTGCATAAGCATCGACACCTTTTGTAATAACATTTATAGCCATAACATTGGCCATTTCTAGAGGAGATTTTCCAGATTCGAGAACGTTGCCATCAAAACGAATAGTTTGTGCAAATGATGAAGTAGCTATAAATAAAAATGCGTATAAAAAAGAATTTTTCATGTAATTTTAATAAAGGTTATGATTGCAATTATAAGTTTATCTTCCCATTCTCATTTGCATTCCACCTCTTCCTCCTTGACCTTGATTCATTTCCATTAATTCTTTCATTTTTTTGGTCACAGTTTCATCATACTCTTTTTGTGAAATTTCTTTACCTTTATTTGGCGCTTTTATTTCGGCTTTTTCTTTAACATTCAATACAATTTTAGAACATAATATTATTGTTTTACCATCATTTACTTCAAGAATTAAACCTGGCAAACCCCAATATCCTTCTGGACCTTGATTTACAGGAATATCCATTGTGTACCAAGCAGTAATAGTTATTTCTTTAGGCATATCAATATCATCAAGAAAGCTAGTTTTCTTTTCTTTAGAATCTTCAACTTTAGCATCTGGTTTTTTATCTTCCTCTTTTTTAGGTCTAAAATTTCTAAAATCGGTTTTACTTGCTTCAATAATTGCTGTTGCTTTATAACAGTTGTAACCTCCAATTACTCTAGTTTCACCTTCCATATTCCATTTATAAGTTTTTAAACTATCTTTTACAAGAAACTCTTTTCCCATAAATTCTTTATCAACTGTAAATGTTTTTTCTTTTACATTTTTATAATAAGTTCCTCCACCGCCCATCATTGAAGACATCATTCGCATACCACCGCCAGATTGTCCTGGTGCGTCTAGTTTTTCTTCTTCTTTATAGGTTGAAGCCGATTTGTCGAAATTTAAAATAAAAGTTTTTTCAAACATTCTCTTCATTCGTTCTTCCATCATTTTTTGCATCTCGGGAGTAATATCTTTATTTCCTTCAAAACGTTTTTTAAAATCCGAAGTGCTGGTTTTAGATTCGTAAACGGCCATTCCTTGAAAATCTTTTTGAGCATAAGTTGAAATGGAAGCTAACACTAAAACAATTGAAAAGACTATTTTTTTCATAATTTGATATTTTTTGAATAAGAAGAAACAAATATGACGATTGAATTTATGTTTTGTTACCAAACATTTGTTAAAATAATTTATTTGACAATAGATAATTCAAAAGGTTTAATGTAATTTAGCATCATTATGAAACAACTATTTTTTTTTATATATTTTATTAGTTTAAATTTTTGTTTTAGTCAAGCTAAGAAAATTGAAGTATCCCAATTAAGTTTTATTGCATTAAAATCAGATAAATTTATTGGTTTTGATGGCTTTAATAATTGTTTTTATACAAATGAAAATGTTTTATTTAAAAAAAGTGATTCCTTGTCATTACAATATCAAAATTTATCTTTAGGAAAAATTACAAAAGTTGATATCTTAAATCCGTTGAAAATTATTGTTTTTTATGAAGAATTTAATTCTGTTATAATTTTAGACAATCAATTGAATGAAATACAAAAAATAAATTTTTCTAATTTAGAAACTCCAATAATTGTATCATGTATTGGCATTTCTGGACAAAATAAGTTGTGGGTTTTTAATGTTTTAAATCAACAAATTGGATTGTACGATTTAATTATAAATCAATATAAAAATCTTGGAGTGCCAATAAAAGAAGGTTTTATGTATTATCAAACAGATTTTAATTATTTTCAATGGATAGACAAGCAATTAAAATGGAATACTTGCACCATTTATGGAAGAGTATTTCAAAATGAAATTTTAGATTTTAATTATTCAAACATTCAACTATTAAATGAAAATAAAATAATTTTTTCGAATGATAATTTTCTTTATTTCAAAGATAAAAACACTAATAAAACCAATCAAATAGAAATTGTTGAGAAATCGTTTAAAAATTTTTATTACAAAGACCAAATTTTATCTATTTTTACCGACCAAGGAATTACAAATTATAAAATTATTTTACCATAATGCATATAGCAGTAGCAGGAAATATTGGCGCAGGAAAAACAACTCTAACTAGATTTTTAGCCAAACAATTTAAGTGGGAACCACATTTTGAAGACGTAGTTGACAATCCGTATTTGGATGATTTT
>JAYTPS010000063.1:0-4742 GCA_043747155.1 Flavobacterium sp.
TGCAAATCTTTTTGAGTTGTAACCTCTTTTTCGATAGTATAATTTTTATCAACATCAATTTTACTTATTCCGCTTGATTGATCTGTTAAATAATCGTTATAAGTATAATATACCGAATCTTTAGTTACTTTATCAACTCTCATGGTTGTAAAATTTCCGTCGTCAGCTTTTATACTATAAACATCTCCAGCTTTTGGATTTTTTATATAGGTTAATTCTTTATCTTTTGTTTGACCTGATACATAAAATGCAATTGCAACCAAAGCTGCAATAATGAACAATCCTGAGAACATCCAAATTGGTGTTGTTAAGCCACTTTTTTCTTTTTCTCTGTCAAGTTTTGTTTTAATTACTTCGGGTAATTCCTTGTATTCATATGTTTTTTTACAATGATTACATTCAGCAACTGTAATTTTATTCATTGGAAATATTGGTATCCAATAAATATAAGCATACTTTCCGAAGACACTATACGTCATAGAAGTATTGGTTTTGCATTCAGGACAATCAACGTTTATTAGTTGTCCGTTTAATAAATTGCTAGCTTTAGTTCCGTAAAAAATCATTGTTTCATGTGGTTTTGGTTAATTTCTAATTATTGAAATAATTTTATCATCTTGATAAAGTTTTAATGCTTCGAATTTAGAATAAATTATTTTGTTTTTTGAATAATTTTCAATTTTGTTTATTTCATCAAAATCATAAGGTAAATTTACTTGAAAATCATTTTCGGTTGCATAAATACTATCGTTAGAAACACTATCAATCTTGAAGGTATAATAAAATCCTTTAGAGTCTTTAATTTCATAAACATCATTAACCATTGGTTTTTCTAGGTATAACTCAGATTGATTATTGGTTTTAAAATAATTGTAAACGCCATAAATAAGCGCTAAAAACAGAATAAAACTTCCAATAAACATCCAAATTGGATTTTTTAAATTATTATTATCGGCAAATAATTTTGAAATTGTTTTATCATCTAATGTCTCAATTTCAATTATGCTATTACAACTTTCGCAGGTTACAACTGCATTTTTACCTACAGGAAATTATGGAATAAATGTTAAATGAGTAAATTTTGAATATACAAAATAATGTATTTTAGAATTGGTTTTACAGCTTGGACAAACTACATTAGATACAGTTCCGTTTTTAATTAATTTAGAATTTGTTCCAATTAAAACTATCATAGTTTTATTTTATTTCTCTATTGATATATATCCAACCAGTAACAGAAGGTTCATCAGTATCAAAATCAATTAAATAATAATATGTACCATCTGGTAATTCTTTTCCAGAATTTGTTTGACCAATCCATTGCGTTGTATAATTATCTTTAGAATATACTTTCATACCATATCTATTAAAAATTGATAATTTTTTCACATCCAATAATTCTAAATCGAAAAATTCATTTAAGTTATCACCATTAGGTGAAATACCTTTTTGAATATCACAGTAAATTTTGACAACCGATAGGTTTTGTGTTTTAGTACAACCATTTGGTAATAAGACAGTAACTGTAAATGACAAAGGTAAATTTACTGTAATTGAATTAGAGTTTATATAATCAGTTACATTAAGAATAGAATTATTAGAGTTTACTATAACATTAGTATTTTCTTGCCAAGTATAAAAAGCGGTAGTTGCATCGAATGAATTGCCAATTGGAACTACTTCAAGTGTGAATTTTTTATCAACACAATCTTGAATAATTGTAAAATTAAAGTCGTTATAAACAGTACTATTTATTGGTGGAGGCAAAAGACTACATTCTCCAGCGTTAGGTGTAAATAAATAATTACCAGATGAAGTATTACTAACAGTAGATGGCGACCAAGTTCCTGAAATTCCATTTAAGGATATAGAAGGAAGAGTTGGAGAAGTTTCACCAAAACAAATTGCTGGTATTGGATTAAATGTTGGAGTAATTTTTGGATTTACTACAATTTGCAAAGTTGTAGTTGAAGCACAAAGTCCAGTAGTTGGGGTAAATGTATAAGTTGTAGTTGTTAAGTTATTTAATGTTGGCGTCCAAGTTCCAGTTACACCATTATTAGATGTTGTTGGTAATGTACCCAAAATTGTACCTTCACAAATTGGATTAACAGCAAAAAAAGTTGGAGTTACAATTGGAGATACAATTATTGTTAAGGTTACTGTTGTTGCATCTTGACCAATTGCTGGTGTAAAGGTATAAGTTGTTGTAAGAGTGTTGTTTAGTGCTGGTGACCAAGTTCCAGTAATATTATTATTAGATGTTGTTGGCAAAGGAGATAAAATGGTTCCAGAACATATTGGTAAAACAGCAGTAAAAGTAGGGGTAATGGTAGTTGTTGATGAGTTAGTAATAATAGTTTGCGAAACTGTTGGTCCGCAAGGTGCGTTTATTTGAGCCAAAACAGTATAAGTTCCGTTAACTAAATTGTTAACAGTATTTGTAGATGATGATGAATTAATTGTTTGGCTTACAATTGTATTACTTGCATTTAACCAAGTATAGGTAATTAATGGAGTTGTAACTGTTGTAGTTATAGTTGCAATTGCAGTTGAGTTATTTGGGCTAACCAAAGTTGAAGCAACATTTATTGAAGATGTTGTAGAACAAGATGAACTATTTATTGCTATATAAATTCCACAAAATCCACTTCCTGTTACGTACAATTCATTAGTTCCTGATTTTAATTTAATATCAGTTATATATTTATTTGTTGTAGTTGAAGCAACTGAAATATTTCCATTTGGTGTAAAACTAGTACCATTAAAATTATAACATAAAATAGAACCATTTCCTCCAATGTAAATATTATTACATTCATCTACAGCTATTCCGCCTTGATTTCTTAATGATAGTCCAGTAACACCAATTGAATTTATTCCTAATCCTGTGTTTTTATTGAAAGCTTTTAGATTGAATCCATCATAATAAAATAAAAAGCTATTATTTACTGCAAGTGCGTTAAAACCATTTGAAGATGGAAATGAAAGTCCACTTCCGGGATAAATTTTATTACCTAATTCTTCAAAAGTATTGTATCCTGTTGCTGTAAACCATGAATTACCATTAAATGTTGAATTTACTCTAAGTAACATATTATTTATCTGATCCATAAATGAACTTGCATAAATAAAAAACACAACTCCATTAGAATCAATAGTATGTGATACAATATCTTGACCAGCTGAGTCTAATCCTGTAAAACTTTGAGGATTTATAGATGCTGTTGTGGTGTTTAAAATTCCTGCTGAAACATTACTTGTTGTTCCGCCACCAAGTCCAAAGATAGTTCCATCACCGCAACTGTAACCCATATCCCAAATTTCTTCCCAAGATCCATTTGCAGGGCTAATAAAATTATCATAAATTCCAAATGCATCAAGTCGAACTATTTGCGTTCCATAATTAAAACCTTGTCCAGTATAAGATTTTCCAGAAACTTTATCAACAATAAAATTGCTTGGGTAATTTATTACAGGATTTGAAACCCAATTCGCTGATGGTACAACTCCATCAAAAGTCCATAATAAAGTTCCGGTTGGTGAAAATTTTGAAATTAAAAATGGACCACTTCCGCCATAGGCATAAAAATTACCTGCATAATCATAGTCAACATCATAAGCATAATTATTGTTGGCAAATGAAATATTAATAACCCATGGATCAATAGTAATTTTTTGATTTTTATCATATCCGTTTGGAAAATTAAAAGAAATAATATTATTATCAAGTTTAAAATTAGATTCCAACTTCAAATCATTTTGAAAACTATTAGGCGCAAGCTCTGTTATGTCTATAATTGGTGTTTTAATTATTACATTTCCATTTTTAAGTTCTAGCTTTTTTATATCGCCTGAATATTTAATTTTTACATCATTTACATTTGCTCCAGGATGAAGGATTACATTATATTTTATTCCATTTTCTCTTTCATTTGTAAAAACATATTCAATATCGATGTTGTTATAAATGTTTTTATATGTTATTTTTTTAAAACAATCTGATTTATATTTTTCATCTCCAAAAGAATGATAATAGGTTTGCTTTTCATCAACAATAATTTCTGAATTTGGGTTTGAGTTTTCCAAATTTACTGATACAAAATATTTTTTTGTAGGTTTTCTTTTAATTTTTTTTTCATGTTCAATTTTTTCAAATTCTTCTTGACTTAATGACTTCTTTTTTTGTAATAGATAAGTCAATCCTTGATTGCTAAAATAAACTTGCTCATCATTATTTACATAGCCATACTGAACTTCTTTATTATTGGGTAATATATTATCGAATTGTCCATTGTTTTTAATAAAAACTCTATTCCCAAAAATATCGCCACTCGCTACAAATCTATTTTGACTATTTCCTTGTAAAGTAATACATAATAATGCAAAAAGCAGAAGGTTTTTTATGCTGATTAGTTTAATTTTCATAATATGTTATTTAGTTTAAAAATTAATTTATTAAAAAAATAATCAATTAAACTAAAGCCATAATTGAGTATATTTTACTTCTTCCAAATAGGTTTTCTTTGTAAAGCTAAACTAATTTCGTTATTTAACAAATTAATCATAGGCATTTTCGCATAAGTAGCTTGTTGCGGAAAAATACTTTGTGGAGATAAACCTGGATTAGTATTAATTTCTATAAAATGTGGAACATCATTCATAATTATAAAATCTGTTCTAGAAAAACCAGACATTCCAAGTGTTTCATATACTTTTTTAGCCGTTTCGATAACTTTATT
>JAYTPS010000064.1:0-23936 GCA_043747155.1 Flavobacterium sp.
AGTTCAAAATTTACTAAATCTAAATTTGGAGTATAAATTCGTCTATCTCTAACAGGATTTGTTTCTGTAAAAAGATGACCTCGAGTTCTATAAGCATCAATTAATTTAAGAACATTAAATTCTTTTTGCAATTTTTGAGATACTTGAGAATTCTCAGGATTTACTGAAGAAATACTAGCAATTTGATTTCCTAAACCCTCTTCGTTTAAAGTTTCCATTCCAAAGTCGAAACCTTGAAAAAAAGCACGCCAACTTGGCTCAACGCTATCTGGGTTTTGAGTATATTGTTCGTATAAATCGGCAAAAAATTGTGTGTGAGCTGCGTTTAAAAAGGAAAACCTATCCATAGTTATAAGTTAAAAAAACTGATTTGTTTAAATAGTTACGCAAAAGTACGATAATTCAATAAAAATATAATTATTTTTTGATACTTTTATCTTTTACAATTTAACACTTTAATATTATGAAAAACAATCAACTTCAATTGATTTATAAATTTGCAATTTTACTATTCTTCTTTGGCTTTTCAATAGCAACATTTGCTCAAGAAATTCCCAGTTCTGAAACTACAAAAAAATCTGAATTTTGGGAGAAAGTTCAATTTGGCGGTGGTTTGGGTTTAGGTTTTGGAAATGGTTATTCTAATATCACTGTTGCACCAAGTGCTATTTACAATGTAAATAAATATTTTTCTGCTGGATTAGGAGTTCAATACAGTTATTTAAAACAAAAGAATTTTTATTCATCTAGTATGTATGGAGGAAGCGTAATTAGTTTAATAAATCCAATTGATGAAATTCAATTATCTGTAGAGTTAGAACAACTTCGAGTAAATTTAAATTTTGATGGTTCTTCAAGCGGTTCTCAAGATTTTTGGAATACTGGATTATTTGTTGGCGCAGGTTACAGAGCAGAAAACGTTACCATTGGTGCACGTTATAATCTTCTATTTGATAAAGACAAAGGTGTTTATGGCGATGCTTTAATGCCATTTGTTAGGTTTTATTTTTAAAAACAAAACCATCTCAAAGATTTGAAATGGTTTTAAAGATTGTTAATCAAATAATAATATTAAATACCTCCTGATGTGGTTCTAGTACAATCGTTACTAGGTAATCCATTAGAATATTTACATGGCGTACAATATTGTCCACTAGGAACGCAACCTCCGCCAGAAGCGCAAACTGTAGATGTACAAACTGTTGTTCCTGTTCTTAGAATACCATTTTGGTTTTCAATTAATTCAATTGTTGAAACTTAATTATTTTTGCTATATATTCTTAAATATTTAATGTTATTTTCTTCAAAAACCTTATAATCATATGGTATTAAATTCAATTTTGTGTCTTTTAATGCTTGACTTGCAAATTCTAAAATTTGCGTTTTTGCAATAATTATGGTGACATTTTTACCATTCATCAATCCAATTTCAGCATTTTGAAATGATTTCATTTTTTTTAAAGCAACTTTTTTTGTTGTATCAATTCCATTTTCTTCTTTGTTACAAGCCACAAAAAGTACTACAGAAAATAAAAACAAACACAAAGCACCAAGTAAAATTTTTTTGGTTTTCATATTTATAAAAATTTGATTGTTAATATTTTATAAAATTATTATTAAAATTATTATTATGAAAGTTTTTTGTTGATTATTTTTAATACTTATTCCTAAACCAAACCTTCATCCACTCGCGTTTAAGAATTAAAAAAGCAACTTGCTTTGCTAGTTCAGAAATATCTGAGCCGTCAAGCTTTTTTACTTGATCCTCTGGAACATCAATTATGTATAGAAGATTTAAATATTCAGCAAATTTATATTGAATGAGTCTATAAATTTTTTCATGCAATTGAATTTTTAATTCACTTGGCTTAGTGCTATGATGAAAATCTATTGGTTCATTAGCCAAATTAAAATCTTTATTAATTTGTTCAACAAGTTTTAAATATAAATTTTCTTTTTCAGCTTCTAAAAATAAATTTTCAGTTGAAATTGGTGTTATATACATATTTTTTACTTTCAATGTCTATTTTTGAAATTGAATTTTTTATTTTAAACATTTCTACTCATCAATTTTTCGCCAAAAACCTTCAACAATTTCTTTTTATCATTATTGATATTCATTTTTTCTAAAGTTTCAAAAGCTTTAAAAGTATATGCTTGAATCGCTTTTTGAGTTGCCTGTGAAGCGCCAGTATGATTAAATATTTCTTTAACCGAATTTATTTTATCATTGTTTTCGTTAGGATGAATAGAAAATAAGTGCAATAATTGTTCTTTTTCTTGTGGTTTTGCAAACTCTGTTGCTTTTAAGTATAAATAAGTTTTTTTATTTTCAATGATATCACCGCCAACTTGCTTCCCAAAAGTTTCTGGATTACCAAAAGCATCTAAATAATCGTCTTGTAACTGAAAAGCAATTCCTAAATTCAAACCAAAATCATAAATTAAATTGGCATTTTCATCAGATGTTTCTGCAACAATTGCACCCATTTTCATGGCAGCACCAACTAAAACAGCAGTTTTATACTGAATCATTTTTAAATATTCTTCAATCGTTACATCGTCGCGAGTTTCAAAATCAACATCATATTGTTGTCCTTCACATACTTCAAGAGCCGTTTTACTAAAAAGTTTTGCCAAATCTCTAAATACTTTTGGCTCGTATTCTTCAAAATGTTGGTAGGCCAAAATTAGCATGGCATCTCCAGATAAAATTGCAGTATTAACATCCCATTTTTCATGAACAGTTTCGTTTCCTCTTCGTAGTGGTGCATCGTCCATAATATCATCATGAACTAACGAAAAATTATGAAATACTTCAATTGCTGTTGCTGCCGGAATTGCTTTTCTTGCATCAACATCAAAAACCTCTGCAGCCATTAATGTTAATATCGGTCTCATTCTTTTTCCGCCAAGTGATAAAATATATTGAATTGGATTGTAAAGATTTTTTGGCTCTTTTATTAAATCTAAATCATCAAAATAATTGGTAATTAATTCTTGGTAATGAGAAATTGCATGCATTAATTCTGAGTTTAAGTTTAAAATTTCAGTTTTACAAAGTAAGTCAAAAAACTTTAAACTTTAAACCTGAAACTTTTTCTTATGTTAAATTTATGTAAATACTTTGGAAACTATTTGGGTGTTCAAAGTTTCCTGGCTACATTTGCAATTGCAATTTTAGAATCTAACATGCAAAGATTCTGAAATAAAAATAATACTGAAACAAGTTCAGATACTATGAAAGATAAAATTATCACAAAAGCAACTGATATGTTCCTGAAACTTGGTTTCAAGAGTGTAACTATGGATGATATTGCTTGTGAAATGTGTATTTCAAAAAAAACAATTTATAAATATTTTAGCAACAAAGAAATTTTGATAGAAGAAGGAACTGAAATAGTTCATCAAAAGATTTATAAAATTATGGATGAAATTGTTGCAAAAAATTACAATGCAATAGAAGAAAATTTTGAAATTAGAAAAATGTTCAAAGAAATGTTTAAATCTACGGATACTTCACCATTATATCAATTAAAAAAACATTATCCCGAAATACATATTAAAGTAATTGAGAATAAAATGGAAGATTGTAAAAAAATGTTTTCTCAAAATATTGTAAAAGGAATTTATCAAGGTTTATATCGTGAGAATGTAAAAATTGAAACAGCTGTAAAATTTTATTACACACTTATTTTTTCAATAAACGAAACTACACAATTTGAAAATGAAGCTTTAAAACTAGAATTAGACGCGTTAGAATATCACACAAGAGCAATTGCAACAATTAAAGGAATTATCGAACTTGAAAAACAACTTGCACAACCAAATATATAATTTATGAAAAAAATATCTTTAATTACATTTATGCTTTTAGTATTTTTTGCTAAAGCACAAGAAAAGCCAAAACAATCTTATTCGTTTTCATTACAACAAGCCATAGATCATGCTATTCAAAATAATTATCAAGCTATTAATGCAGGTAGAGATATTGAAATTGCGAAACAAAAAAAATGGGAAACAACCTCAATGGGTTTGCCTCAAGTAAATGGAAATGTAAGTTATCAAAACAATTTTAAACAACAAACATCTTTAATTCCAGCAGAAATTTTTGGAGGAACTCCTGGCGAATTTGCAGAAGTAACTTTTGGAACAAAACACAACCTAAATAGTAGTTTAACTTTATCTCAATTGCTTTTTGACGGCTCGTATATTGTTGCCTTACAAGCATCTAAAACATATTTAGAATTTTACAAAAATTACAAAAAGAAAACCGATACCGATGTAAGAGAAATGATTATAAACTCTTATGGAAGTGTGCTTTTAGCAAATGAAAACGCACTAATTTTAGAAAAAAATAAAACAATTTTAGAAAAAACAGTTTTTGAAACTAATGAAATCTATAAAAATGGTTTTATTGAAGAAGAAAATGTAGAACAACTAAAAATAACTTTGACAAGTGTAAAAAGTAATTTAAATTACATCAACCGATTGAAGGAAATTAGTTTAAAAATGCTAAAAATTAATTTAGGAATCAATCTTGAAGATAATTTAATAATTACTGATAAGTTAGATAATCTTGCCATAAGCAATATGGATTTATCTTTTTCTGCAACAGAATTTAATGTAAAAAGTAATGTCAACTATGCAATTTCTAGCAATTTTGTTGACCAAAGAAATCTTGAATTAAAACTTCAAAAAAGCAAAGCATTGCCAACACTTAGTGCAGCAGTAAATTTTGGATACAATTCTTTTAGCGACACATTTACATTTTTAAATTCAGACCAACGTTGGTTTAATTATTCTAATCTTGGAGTAAATTTAAACATTCCAATATTTAGCAGTTTTGGCAGAAGTGCCAAAACACAACAAGCCAAAATTGAATTAGACAAAGCCAAAACAATGCTAACTCAATCGGAGGAGCAATTGAAATTGCAATTTCAAAATGCAAAAAGCGATTATGAATTTAGTATTGAACAATACAACAGTTCTAAAGAAAGTTTAAAACTTGCAGAACGAATAGAAAATAAGCAACAAATTAAGTTTAAAGAAGGACTTTCAAGCAGTTTTGACTTTACAGATGCGCAAAGACAATTATATACTTCGCAACAAAACTTCTTGCAAACTATGGTCGATGTAATCAATAAAAAAGCAACTCTAGAAAAAATAATTTCAAAATAAACTAACACAATCTATATAAATATGAAAAAAATAATAACACTTTTAACCGTTTCCATTTTGCTTTTTTCTTGTGGTAAAAAAGAAAATAATCAATCGATAGATTCTTTAATTTCAGCAAGAAATATAAAAGAATTACATGCTAAAAAAACAACTTTACAAGCAGATATATCAAAGATAGACAATGCCTTAGCAACATTGGATGTTAAAAAAACTAGTGAAGCACTTGTGTCTACTATGATTATTAAAGATACTGTTTTTAATCATTATTTAGAGATTCAAGGAAATGTTGATACACGCGAAAACATATTAGTTCAGCCAGAAATTCCTGGAACTTTGGTTTCATTAAATGTAAAATCAGGTCAACGCGTATCTAAAGGTCAAGTTCTTGGGCGTGTTGATGATGGAGGAATGAGTCAACAATTGGCAAGTATAGAAAATCAATATGCTTTAGCAAAAACAACTTTTGAAAGACAAAAAAATCTTTGGAGTCAAAAAATTGGTTCCGAAATTCAATATTTACAAGCACAAACGCAAATGATTTCTGCTCAAAAATCGGTTTCACAAATGAGAGCACAACTTTCTAAAACATTAATTCGCGCACCATTTAGTGGTACAATTGATGAAGTTTTTGTAGAAAGAGGTCAAGTAGTTTCTGCAAGTCCGCAAGGATTGATGCGAATTGTAAATTTATCAAATATGTTTGTTACCACCAATGTTCCTGAAACCTATATTGGTAAATTAAAAGTTGGAACCGAAGTTGATGTTTTTTTAACATCGCTTGGCAAAACCTATAAAGGTAGAGTTCGCCAAGTTGGAAATTATATAAATCCAAACAACCGAAGTTTTGGTATTGAAGTAAGTGTTCCAAATCCTGATAATTTATTGCGTCCAAACCAAGTTGCAAAATTAAAAATTATAGATTATTCGAATACCAAAGCAATAGTTGTTCCAACCAACATTGTTCAACAAGATGGTGAAGGAAACAAATTTATTTTTACTGCCACTAATGTAAATGGAAAAACTGGAATTGCAAAAAAAATACTTGTTACAGTTGGCAAATCATCAGATAATGTAACCGAAATTGAAAGTGGTTTATCTGCTGATGATATTATTGTAACCGAAGGAGTAAATACAATTTCTGAAGGTATGAAGTTAAATTTCTAAAAAAAATGTTTCAAGTTTCAATTTTTTTATTTGAAACTTGAAACTTGAAACAAATAATTATGTCACACAAAAATAAAGAATTCGGAATATCAAGTTGGGCAGTTGAAAATCGTGTTACGGTTTACATCGTTACACTTTTAATAGTTGTAACAGGATTAATTGCCTATATAACTATGCCAAGAGAAGATTTTCCTGAAATTATAGAAAACAAGGTTTATATCTCCTCTGTTTTTCCAGGAAATTCAGCAGAAGATGTTGAAAAATTAATAATAAAACCATTAGAAAAAGATATTAAAAACATTAGTGGTGTAGATAAAATTACATCCAATTCATTTCAAGATTACGGAATGATAATAGTTGAGTTTTCTGATGATGTTACTATTGAAGAAGCTAAACAAAAAGTAAAAGATAAAGTCGATAACGTAAAAGCTGATACAGATTGGCCAAATTTAGATAACGGAAGCAAAGTTGAACCAAGTGTTTTTGAATTAAATATTTCAGAAGAAGTTCCTATTTTAAATATAAATCTTCAAGGAAATTATACCACTCAACAACTAAAAAAATATGGTGAATTACTTCAAGACGATATTGAAGAAATTGCCGAAGTAAAAAAAGTAGACATTCTTGGTGTTGACGATAAAGAAGTTGAAATTGCTGTAGATATTTTTAAAATGACAGCAGCACAAGTATCGTTTGATGAAATTCAGAACGCGGTAAAGTATGAAAACATGACACTTTCTGGCGGAAATTTAATCTCACAAGGTTCAAGAAATAATATTAGAATTGTTGGCGAAATTAAAGATCCTAAAGAATTAGAAAATGTAATTGTAAAATCTTATGGCGGAACAGTTTATCTTAAAGACATTGCAGTTGTAAGCTTTAAAGAAAAAGAAAAAACAACATTTGCACGCGAAAAAGGAACCGAAGTAGTAATGTTAAATGTAAAAAAACGTTCCAATCAAAACATGATTTCGGCAATTGATCAAGTAAAAGAAAAAATTGAAGAAGCCAAAATCACTTATTTGCCAAGTAATTTAAAACTAGCTTTAACTAACGATCAATCATCAAGGGTTGAACATCAAGTTGACGAACTTTCTAACCATATTATTTTTGGAATTATTTTGGTAATGATAGTACTAATGTTTACCATGGGATTGCGAAATTCTTTATTCGTTGGAGCTGCAATACCACTATCTATGTTAATGGCATTTAGCATACTTTCGGCCTTTGGATTAACGCTAAACACGATGGTGCTTTTTGGTTTAGTAATGGGATTAGGAATGTTGGTTGATGATGGAATTGTGGTTGTAGACAACGTTTTTGCCAACATGAAAAAAGGCATGAACAGAATGGATGCTTCTAAAATTGGTATTGGCGAAATAGCATGGCCAGTTATATCATCAACAGCAACAACACTTATGGCATTTTTACCATTTGCATTGTGGCCAGGAACAATGGGAAAATTTATGAAATATTTTCCTATTACATTAACCGTAACACTTTCGGCATCATTATTCGTTGCAATGGTTGTAAATGCTGCTATGACTGGTGGTTCTATGGATATTGAAGATAAAAATGTCACTAAAAAATCGGCAAAAACTTATTCCATAATTTTTACTGTAATTGCAGTAATATTTGTTGTGTTAGGAAATATTTATGATTCGAAATTTGCAAAAGCAATTGGACATTTAGCAATAATTTCATTAGGATTAATGTGGTTGTATAAACTAAAATTATACCAATGGACACAAGATTTTCAACACAGTTTTTTTCCTAAAATGGAAGATAAATATAAAAGTTTTTTATCTAAAATTTTAACCGGAAAAAAAGCTTGGACAGCATTAGTTACAATTATTGGATTATTAATTTTTTCATTTGTACTATTAGGTGTTTTTCCAAGAAAAGTTTTATTTTTTCCAGATAACATTCCCAATCAAGCTATTGTATATATTGAGTATCCTCAAGGTACAGACATTTCTAAAACCAATAAAGCAACATCATTTGTCGAAAAACAAGTTATTGAAGTTTTAAGCCAATATGTTGATAAAAAAACCAATAAAAATTTTCTTGCAGAATCAATTGTTTCTCAAGTTGGAGTTGGTGCAGGTAATCCTAATGTTGATGCAGGTTCAGCATCTGAAACTCCATTTAAAGGAAAAGTAACTGTAAATTTCTCGGAATTTAAATTTAGAAACGGCATTAACACTTCGATTATTCTTGAAGAGATTAGAGAAAAAGTAAAAAGTATTGCTGGAGCAACAGTTACAGTAGAAAAAGATGCCAATGGTCCGCCAGCTGGTTATCCAATTAGTATTCAATTATCTGGAACAGATTATGATCTTATGTTAAAAGAAGCTGATAAAATGATAGCTTTTATAAATTCTAAAAACATTCCTGGGATTGAACGATTAAGTATCGATGTAAATAAAGAAAGTCCTGAGCTTGAAATAAAAGTTGATAGAGTAAACGCTGGAAGTTTAGGCGTTTCAACTGGTCAGTTAGGATTTAATTTACGTCGTTCAGTTTATGGTCAAGAGATTTCTACTTTTAAAGAAGGTGATGATGATTATAATATTGTTATGAGAATGCAAGATGATCAGCGAAAAAATGAAAATGTATTGTTTAATCAATCATTAACTTTTAGAAACCAAAACAATGGTCAAATGATGCAAGTGCCAATTTCTGCAGTTTCAACAACTGAAAAAACAACAACTTACAATCAAATAAAACGTAAAAATCATAAACGAGTAATGACCATTTACTCTAATGTACTTACAAATTTTAATGGCGATGAAATAACCAAAAAAATTGAGGCCGAATTAAATGGATATGAGTTACCAAAATCTGTTATTTATTCATTCTCTGGTGTGCAAGAAGAGCAAGGGAAAAATCAAAGTTTCTTGATGTATGCTTTGTTTTTAGCTTTAGCAGGAATTACTCTTATTATTGTTTTGCAATTTAATTCAGTTTCTAAAACTATGGTGATATTGTTTACTGTAATACTAAGTTTTAGTGGCGTTTTCTATGGTTATGTAATTGCCAATATGAATTTTGTTATTTTAATGACCATGATGGGAATTATTTCTTTAGCAGGAATTGTGGTGAAAAACGGAATTGTATTGATGGATTTCTTTGTACTGCTAATGGATAAAAAAGTAGCCGATAATAATTTAAAAAGCCATGATGATTTATCGCTTGAACAAATAAAAGATGTTATTATCGATTCAGGGAAATCACGTTTACGTCCAGTATTATTAACAGCATTAACTGCCGTTTTAGGATTAATTCCGTTGGCAATTGGATTAAATTTCGATTTCTTTTCTTTAGTTACCGATTTAAATCCACATGTTTTCATTGGTGGAGATAATGTTATTTTTTGGGGTCCATTGGCTTGGACAATTATTTTTGGATTAACCTATGCAACCGTTTTAACTCTTGTTATGGTTCCAGTAATGTTTTATTTGGTAAAAAGAGTAAAATATTGGTTGCGTGATAGAAAAAAATAAAGGATTATAATTACTCTTATTAAAACAGAGAACGTCTTAAGAAATTAAGGCGTTTTTTTATGTTTTTGAAAAAAGTAATTTCAAACTTTCAACATTAATTTTACAAATTTCTTGTAACTCATCAACAGTTCCATGTTCAATAAATTCATCAGGAACTCCAAGTGTTTTAATATTAATTTTATAATTATTTTTAAATGCAAATTCCATAATTTCAGTACCAAAACCACCTTTTACAACTCCGTCTTCAAGTGTAATTATAGTTTCAAATGATTTAAAAATTTCGTGCAACAAATTTTCATCCAAAGGTTTAATAAACCCAAAATCATAATGAGCAATTTCATTAACATTAGAAATTTTATCCAATGCCAAAGTCACATTATTTCCAATAAAACCTGTAGATAAAACCGCAACTTTACTACCTTTTTTTAGTAAATGCGCTTTTCCAATTTCTATGTTTTGAAATTTAGAATTTGAAAAATTAAAATTAAAAATTTTTCCTCTTCCTCTTGGATATCTAATTGCAATTGGATGATTTAATCCCAAAGAAGCTGTATAAAGTATATTTTGTAAATCGATTTCGTCTTTTGGAGCATAGATAATCATATTTGGTATGCATCTTAAATATGTAATATCAAAAACGCCATGGTGTGTTGCACCATCTTCGCCAACCAATCCTGCTCTGTCCAAACAAAAAATCACTGGCAAATTTTGCAAAGCCACATCATGAATTATTTGATCATAAGCTCTTTGCAAAAATGTTGAATAAATGTTACAAAAAACTACCATTCCTTGAGTTGCCATTCCTGCCGAAAGTGTAACTGCGTGTTGCTCTGCAATACCAACATCAAATGCTCTTTCTGGAAAAACATCCATCATAAATTTCATAGAACTTCCGCTTGGCATTGCTGGTGTAATTCCAATAATTTTCGAATTATTTCTAGCCAATTTAACCAAGGTTAACCCAAATACATCTTGAAATTTTGGAGGTAAATTTTCTTCTACTTTAGGATGAATTTCACCTGTATTTTTGTCAAATTTTCCTGGCGCATGATATTGAACTTGATTATCTTCTGCTTGTTGTAAACCTTTTCCTTTAGTAGTAATTATATGTAAAAATTTTGGTCCTTTTACATTTTGCAAACGTTTTAATTCTGAAATTAATGTAGCAATATCATGACCATCAATTGGACCAGAATAATCAAAATTTAAAGACTTAATCATGTTATTTTGCTTCGGATTTTTTCCTTCTTTAACAGATGCCAAATAGTTTTTCAAAGCACCAACGCTTGGGTCAATTCCTATAGCATTATCGTTTAAAATTACCAATAAATTAGCATTTGTAACACCTGCATGATTTAATCCTTCAAATGCCATTCCACTTGCAATTGAAGCGTCTCCAATAACAGCAATATGACATTTATTTTCACCTTTTAATTGGGATGCAATTGCCATTCCTAAAGCTGCAGAAATAGAAGTCGATGAATGTCCAACACCAAAAGTATCATACACACTTTCGCTTCTTTTAGGAAAACCTGAAATTCCTCCCAACTGACGATTGGTATGGAAAGTATTTTTTCTTTGGGTTAAAATTTTATGTCCATATGCTTGATGACCAACATCCCAAACCAATAAATCATTAGGTGTGTCAAAAACATAATGTAAGGCAATTGTAAGTTCTACAACACCAAGCGACGCACCAAGATGTCCTTCTTTAACCGAAACAACATCAATAATAAAATCGCGCAATTCTTTAGCCAGTTGAGGCAATTGAAAAAATTCTAATTTACGTAAATCGGTTGGATTATTGATGGTTTGTAGTAAATTTTCTGGCATGTAGCAAATGTACGAATTGAATTCTTATTTTTGTTCTATGGAAAATATTTTCACTGACGAATATTTTATGAAAAAAGCTTTGCAAGAAGCTGAAAATGCTTTTAATAAAGGTGAAATTCCTGTTGGCGCTATTGTTGTAATCGATAATAAAATAATTGCTAAAAGTTATAATCTTACCGAATTATTAAATGATGTTACCGCTCATGCCGAAATGCAAAGCATTACCGCTGCTGCCAATTTTCTTGGCGGAAAATATCTAAAAAATTGCACCCTTTATGTAACTCTTGAACCTTGTCAAATGTGTGCTGGTGCTTTGTATTGGAGTCAAATTTCTAAAATTGTTTTTGGTGCTCGCGATGAACAGCGTGGTTTTTTAAGTTTAGGAACAAAATTACATCCAAAAACCTTAGTAACTCATGGCGTTTTAGCAGAAGAAAGTGGTGCTTTATTGAAACTATTTTTTGCCAAAAAAAGAACGTAAAAAGAATACTTGTTTTACAAGAAAAATAGTCCAAAAAAATATTTTACATTTACTACAATAATTACAACACATTCTAAGTTATGCTATTAATTGATAAGTGTTAAATTACATTTATTCAAGAAAAAAAGTTCTAACCAATAATTCTTTATTAAAATGAAAACCACTAAGTTAATCGGTATTTTTTTAGCATTTTTTGTTTTGTTTTCTTGTTCCAAAAAATCGGCCTCCGATTTTGATTCCGATTTTTCATTATATAAAGATTATATATCGAGTTTCTCCTCAGGATTTGTTCCTGTAAAATCTGATTTTAGGGTTCAACTTACCTTTAATAAAAGCGATTGGAAACCCAATCAAGAATTAGATGATGATTATTTTGATATTTCGCCAAGTGTTAGCGGAAAAGTAATTGCGCTTTCAAGCAATACAATTGCCTTTATTCCTAAAGACAAATTACAACAAAATACTTTATATCAAATTACTTTAAAACTTTCAAAAATTACTAATAAAGTTCCAAAGGAATTATCTGATTTTAAATTTTCTGTAAAAACTACTAAACAAGATTTTATAGTCAATACCCAAGATTTACAATCTTATAATAAAGATTTATATTATTTAAATGGAACAATAAAAACTGCCGATGAATTATCATTTGAAGAGGTAAAAAAACTAATTACAGCATCTCAAAATGATAAAGATTTAAAAATAAAGTTCGACAAAGCTACAAGTTCTTCAACAGAATTTAAGTTTATGATTGATAGTATTCAACGATTTGAAAGCGATAGCGAAATTGACATTGCTTGGGATGGAGATGACTTAGACATTGACCAGAAAGGAAGTGTAAAATTTCCTATTCCAGGTAAAAACCATTTTAAAGTAATGAAGATAGAAGTTGGTGACGCTAACAATCAATCAATATTAATTAATTTTTCTGATCCATTAAAAAAAGACCAAGATTTTAAAGGTTTAATAGCAATTGAAAATACAAATAATTTAAAATTTGCTACAATGGGCAACGTATTAAAAGTATTTTTTAGCAACGAAGCTACAACATCTAAAGTTGATAAATCTGCAACAAACGATGCTGTTGCAATAGCTGCCGAAGTTGTCGACTCTGCAATGGTTAGTGTTGACACAACTTCTGTAGCAATAGATTCTACAGTTTCTGTTTCTTATGCTGAAGCAATTGTAGAGCAGTCAACATCTATTGAACAATCTTTTTCTGGAAGCAAATTAATAGAGGTTTTTCAAGGTATTGAAAGTATTGATGGTTATAAAATGAAAACTAATTATTCCGAGAAATTACTTTTTGACCAAGTAAAACCAGGAGTTAATTTTTTAAAAAGTGGCACGATTTTACCAAGCTCTAATAATTTAAAAATAAATTTTCAAGCTGCCAATTTAAATGCTATTGATGTAAAAGTTTATAAAATTTACAAAAATAACATCATGCAATTTTTGCAAGACAATGAACTAAACGGAACAAGAAATTTAAAACAAGTTAGTCAAGCAATTGCCAAATCAACAATAGAATTAAAACAAAATAATCTTCTTGATTACAGTAAATGGAATACTTATGCATTAGATATTTCTAAAATAATAAATCCAGAACCAGGCGCAATTTATCGAGTAGAATTTTCATTTAAAAAGAAATATTCCCTTTATAAATGTGGTTCAACTGCACAAAGTCAAGATGAAGAGAATCAAGATGATGAACCAGAAAATGAAGACGATGTAAATTATAGTGGCAATGATAATGACTACTATTATTATGATGAAGATTCAGATTATAGAGAAAGTTTAGATCCATGCACAGACTATTATTATTATAACAATACAACAGTTGGAGCCAATATACTCGCAACCGATTTGGGTGTAATTGCAAAAAGAGGAACAGATAAATCGGTAATTATTGCAGTAAGTGATATTGTTTCAACCGATGCAATTTCTGGTGCAACAGTAGATTTATACAATTACCAGCAACAAAAAATTGCAACTTCAACTACTGATGGTGATGGAATGGTATCATTTCAGTTAGAAAAATATGCCTATTTTGCAATTGTAACTCAAGGCAAACAAAGTACGTATGTAAAACTAGATGATGAATTATCGTTATCTGTAAGTAATTTTGATGTTTCGGGAGAAACTTTACAAAAAGGTTTAAAAGGTTACTTGTATGGAGAACGTGGAGTTTGGCGACCTGGCGATACTTTGTTTTTATCTTTTATATTAAATGATAATGCCAATAAACTTCCAGCGACACATCCAGTAAAATTAAAAATAAACGATCCCAACGGAAAAACTACCTATCAAACTGTTCAAAAATTAAATGATTTAAACCATTATAAATTTGTTGTACCAACTCAATCAAGTGCTCCAACAGGAAATTGGGAAGCGGTTGTGAGTATTGGTGGAGCGCGATTTTATAAAAGTTTAAAAATAGAAACTATTAAACCAAACCGATTAAAAATTAAAAATAGTTTTAATGATGCATTACTTTCAACAAGTAAAAGTAACATCAATAACATTCAGGTTTTATGGCTACATGGTGCAATTGCAAAAGATTTAAAAACCGAAGTTCAAGCAAAATTCTCACAACAAATAACCACTTTTAAAGGATTTGATAAATATATTTTTGATGATCCAACTCGAAGTTTTTCTACTGAAGAAATAAATATTTTTTCTGGTAAAGTTGATGCAAATGGTTGCGCTTCAATACCAATAAAACCAACATTACAAGGACAAGCACCAGGAATGTTACGTGCAGCATTTATTACAAAAGTGTATGAAAATGGTGGTGACGTTAGTACCGACGTTGCTTCAACTTCATATTCTCCATATAAAACCTATGTTGGTGTAAAAGAGCCAGAACCAAACCGTTATGGAATGTTAGAAACTAGTAAAATTAATCGTTTTGACATAGTTACTGTTAATGAAAATGGAAAACCTAAATCAGTTAAAAATTTAGATGTTCGAGTATACAAATTAGAATCTCGTTGGTGGTGGGATGCATCTAATGATAATTTATCAAATTATAGCTCCTCAACCTCAACAATAGCATATAGAAATTATAAAATAAATACAAATTCATCTGGTATTGGAAGTATTGCTTTTTCAGTAACAGATGATGAATGGGGAAATTATTTAGTTCGTGTTTCTGATCCAACTGATGGTCATGCTACTGGAACAAAAGTGTATATAGACATGCCTTATTGGTCAGCTAAATCTAAAAACAGCGATGGTAAATTGGCTAGCATGCTTCGTTTTTCTACAGACAAAACAAAATATGCAGTAGGAGAAAAAGCCAAAATTTTCTTTCCATCAAGTGAAGGCGGAAGAGCATTAATTTCTATTGAAAACGGAACAAAAGTTGTTAAAACTTTATGGGCAAAAACCAAAAAAGGCGAAACATCACTAGAGTTACCTATTACAGAAGAAATGGCGCCAAATGTTTATATTAATATTACTCTTTTACAACCTCATGCTTCTACTAAAAATGATTCGCCAATAAGAATGTACGGAATTGTTCCTATAGAAGTTGTAGACAAAAATACAGTACTCGAACCACAAATTTCAATGCCAGATGTACTTCGCCCAGAGCAAACTGTTAATGTAAAAGTTTCAGAAAAGCAAGGTAAAAAAATGACTTATACTATTGCTGTTGTAGATGAAGGTTTGTTAGATTTAACTCGTTTTAAAACTCCAAATGCTTGGGACAATTTCTATACTCGTGAAGCATTAGGTGTTAGAACTTGGGATATATATGATGATGTAATTGGAGCTTATGGTGGAAAAGTAAATCAAATTTTTAGTATTGGTGGAGATGCCGATTTAGGTGGTGGAAAAGCCAAAAAAGCCAATCGTTTTAAACCAGTTGTCATGTATTTTGGACCATTTGAATTGGGCAAAGGAGAAACAAAAACAACAGCAATTAAACTTCCAAAATATATCGGTTCAGTTAGAACAATGATTGTTGCAGCCGATTCGAAAACCAATGCTTATGGAATGACCGAAAAAGCAACACAAGTTCGAAGTCCGTTAATGGTATTAGCTTCGCTACCACGAAAAATTTCTCCATCAGAAAAAGTAACCATTCCGGTAACATTATTTGCTACTGAAAAAAATATTAAAAATGTAACACTTCAAATAAAAACCAACAATGCAGTTAGAGTTGTAGGAAAAGCAAGTCAAATAGTTTCATTTACTGAACCAGACGAGAAAATGGCTTATTTCAATTTAGAAGTTGGAAGCGCAACTGGATTAGGAAAAATTCAAATAATTGCAACCTCAGGCACAGAAAAATCGGTTTATGATGTTGAAGTTGATGTAATGAATCCAAATCCTATTACAACTTCATTTACTGATATTGTAATTGAACCTAATAGTTCGAAAACTATTTCCTGGGATTTATTTGGGGTAACTGGAAGCAATAAATCTAAAATGGAAGTTTCCTCTTCTCCAACAATAGATTTTAGTCGTCGACTGGATTATTTAATTCAATATCCTCATGGTTGTGTTGAGCAAACTACTTCATCTGTTTTTCCACAATTATATTTGAATGACGTTATGGATCTAGACGCTACAAGAAAACAAAATATTCAAAAAAATGTTACGGCTGGAATTCAAAAATTAGGGAACTTTCAATTACCTAACGGTGGATTTTCATACTGGCAAGGCAATCCCGATGCCGATGATTGGGGTTCATCCTATGCTGGCCATTTTTTGATTGAAGCCGAGAAAAAAGGGTATGTTTTACCCATTAATTTTAAATTTAAATGGATATCCTATCAACAAAAAATGGCTAAGCAATGGCGTTATGAAAAACAATATCATAATGATTTGGCACAAGCTTATCGACTTTACACACTTGCAATTTCAGGTTCGACTGATTTAGCTTCGATGAATAGATTGCGCGAAACTATTGGCATTTCTAATGAAAGTAAATTGCGTTTGGCTGCAACTTATGCTATAATTAAGCAAAATTCGGCAGGATTATCTTTATTGAGTAAATCTATTATTGATGAACAAAATGAAGATGGTTATTACTATTATTATGGTTCAAGCGAAAGAAATAGAGCAATGGCTTTGGAAACTTTAATTTTATTAGGACAAAAATCAAAAGCGTTTTCTATGGCAACAAAATTGGCTAAAAATCTTTCAAGCAATCAATGGATGAGTACACAAACTACAGCTTATAGTTTGTATGCAATGTCTAAATTTACTCAAAATAATGGTAGTAAAGGTGTTTCACTTCAATATTTAAATGGTGGGAAATCACAAATTATTAATACAAATAAAACAGTTTCTGAAAGAAATTTAGTTTTGAAATCTGGCAAAAATTCGGTTACAATAAAAAACAATAAGAACAATACATTATATGTTAGGGTTTTAAACAGCGGAATTCTTCCTGTTGGAAAAGAACAAGTTGTTCAAAATAATTTAACGGCTAATGTTGTTTTTAAAGACCGAAAAGGAAATCCAATATCTGTAACAAAAATTGCTCAAGGAACAGAATTTATAGCCGAAGTAAAACTTACTAATACTAAAAATGAACGTGTTGAAAATGTTGCATTATCACAAATTTTACCTTCGGGTTTTGAAATTGTTAACACAAGATACACTGATTTTGGTGATGCAACCAACAATATTGCTGATTACATTGATATTCGTGACGATAGAGCTAATTATTATTTTAGTTTAAAATCTAATGAAACTAAAACCTATAAAATCATGTTGAATGCTTCTTATTTAGGAAATTATTACCTTCCAGGTTTACAATGTGAAGCTATGTATGACAATGAATTTTTGGCTCGAACAAAAGGTCAATGGGTAGAAGTAGTGAAGTAATATTAATTCAAACCTTTTCAGAGTTTAAATCTCTGAAAAGGGTATATTGTAAATGAAACAAAAACTAAAAGCGTTTCTTCAACGCATTTTAAAATACATTAAAGCTAATAAAAAGAAGTCTGCAATAGCATTTATTCTTCTTGTGGTTTACTATTTTTCATTGCCAAGAACACTTTTTGAAACTCCATATGCAACAGTAATCGAAAGTAATCATGGTGAATTACTTGCTGCTAAAATTGCTCGTGACGGTCAATGGCGTTTTCCTGCCAATGATAGTATTCCAGATAAATTTAAAAAATGTATTGTCTATTTTGAGGATGAACATTTTTATTATCATTTTGGGTTTAATCCTATTGCTATGGTAAAAGCTATTCAACAGAACAGAAGCGCCGGAAAAATAGTTCGCGGCGGAAGCACTATTACCCAACAAGTAATTCGTTTATCAAGAAAAAATAAAAAACGAAGCTACTTTGAAAAACTAATAGAAATAATTCTTGCTACTCGTTTAGAATTTCGTCATTCTAAAGAAAAAATAGTAGAATTATATTCAGCACATGCACCTTTTGGAGGAAATGTTGTAGGTTTAGAAATGGCTTCATGGCGATATTTTGGCGTGCAATCACACCAACTATCTTGGGCAGAAAGTGCTACTTTGGCAGTTTTACCAAATGCTCCAAGTTTAATTTATCCAGGTAAAAATCAACAAAAATTACTTAAAAAACGAAATGCTCTTTTATTGAAATTATTAAACGAAAAAATCATTGACAAATTAACTTACCAATTGTCAATTGACGAACCATTGCCTCAAAAACCATATAATTTACCTCAAATTGCGCCACATTTATTACAACGAATTGCAAAAACAGACGAAGGAAAACGAATTATAACAACATTAGATATTTCATTACAAAATAGAGTAAACCAAATTGCAAGTTATTATTACAATCAATACAAGCAAAATGAAGTACACAATCTAGCAATTATGGTAATTGATGTTCAAAACCGTAATATTGTGAGTTACATTGGTAATTCGCCAACCAGTAATGAACATGATAAAGACGTTGATATTATTAGTGCGCCAAGAAGTACAGGAAGTATTTTAAAACCATTATTATATGCATCAATGCTTGATGATGGTGAAATTTTACCAAACACTTTAGTTGCTGATATTCCTACACAAATATCAGGTTATGCACCCGAAAACTTTAATTTAACTTTTGACGGAGCAGTTCCAGCTCAACGTGCTTTGTCGCGATCACTAAATATTCCTGCAGTATTGATGTTGCAAGAACATGGTGTGAATAATTTTTATGAATTACTGCAACAGTTTCGACTCAAGAACATTAATAAACATCCCGATCATTATGGATTATCATTAATACTTGGTGGTGCAGAAAGTAATCTTTGGGATTTATGTAGAACCTATGCCAATTTATCATCTACAATAAATTTTTTTAATACATCCAAAGGAAAATACCGAAATAAGGAATTTGTAGAATTAAATTATAAAAATAATTTCGAACAAGATTATGGATATGAAAGTTTTCAAAAAACCATTCTTGGTGCTGGTTCTATTTATCTTACTTACAATGCCATGAAAGAAGTTAACAGACCAGAAGGCGATGAAGCTTGGAAATTTTACGATTCATCATTAGAAATTGCTTGGAAAACCGGAACTAGTTTTGGCAATCGCGACGCTTGGGCTATTGGAACCAATTCTAGATATGTTGTTGGTGTTTGGGTTGGTAATGCTTCTGGCGAAGGAAGACCACAACTTACAGGAGTTGAAAGTGCTGCTCCAATTTTATTTGACGTTTTTAATTTACTACCAAGAAAATCTTTTTTTTCGGCACCATTAAATGATTTAGAAGAAGTTGATGTTTGTACAAAAAGTGGCCATTTAGCTCAAGATGATTGCCCAAAAACCAAACAATTAATTCCTAGAAAAGGCAAAAAAACAAGTATTTGTCCGTATCATAAATTAATTCATTTAGATAAATTAGAACAATATAGAGTAAATAGCAGTTGCGAAGATGTAGATAATATTATTTCCAAAAAATGGTTTGTATTGCCACCAGTTATGGAATGGTATTACAAAAGTTTACATATAGATTACTTGCCATTGCCGCCATTTAGAGAAGATTGTCAGCAAACGCAACTAGCATCTATGGATTTTATTTACCCAAAAACTAATAGTAAAATTTTTTTGGCTAAGGATTTTAATAGCAAGATTCAATCTGTAATTATAAAAGTGGCTCATTCTAATAGAGAAGCCAAATTGTATTGGTATTTAGATGATGTTTATAAAGGTACAACCCAAACTTTTCATGAAATGCAAATAGATGCTAAAACAGGTTTTCATTTCATTACCGTAGTTGATGAATTTGGAAATGAGATTAAGAGAAAGGTTGAGTTTGTTAGGGATTAATTACAATCTCAAACTTCTATTTATCATCTTTATAGAATCTTTAGTAATACCAATATTATTTCCTAGATTATTAAATTCTGAAATAGAGCTTCTAACTTCTTCAAAAATTGGATTTGGATTTTTAATTCCGAAATGCTTGGCAAGTTCTTTTAAATGTTCTAATGTTGGGTTTTTACTTTCTCCAGCAACTGTTGTGCTATGAAATCCAAAAGACGAATTAGAAAAAGTTAAATCATAAGCAGGTGCAAATTTCCAATTACCATTTTTATCCATTAAAAACGAGAAGTTTTTACTATGATCGTCTCTATTGTGCGCCAAAACATTGAAACTAGCCAAACGTAACACTTTAGTATAAGCATTAAAATCTTTTTCTAAAGTGAAAACACAATCCATAATGTGTCCATAATCTAAAGTACTCATTCTAAAATTATCGTGCAATAATCCGCATACCGAATGCAAGTGTAATTTTTCATTATGAATTCTGTCAAATCGTTTACTTCCAAAAAAATAATGTCCTTTTTTGCTTTTGAAAAGGCGAAACTCATTTACTTCAATTCCAGCATTTTTGGCCATTTGATTGTAGGTAAATTCAATTAAAGCAATATCTTTCAAATCATTAGAAGAAGGAAATTTAATTATCCAATGTTCAAATCCATCAGGTAAATTAGATTTTCCAAAAACTAATTCTTCTGTTATTGGATTAAATCCAACTACTATTTTTGGTCTTGCACCACCAGAAGAACCTCCAAGTTGGAATAATTCTTCGATAACATCTTCGGAAGCTCCACTTAAAACCGTTTCAATTTCATTTGAAATTTTATCTAAATCAATGTTTTGTAGGTTATTATAATCGTTTTCATATTCTGGTTGATAAGTAATTGCTCCAACAGCATTTTTATCTATGTAAGCCAATCTATCTAATGGTGTTATATCATTTAGATTTATGCCCAACGAAAGTAATTTTCTATCCAACAATAATTTTCCCCAACCATCAGGAATAGAATCTGAAAAAACACCAAAAAGACCATCTAAATGCTTCTCTTTAGAAACTATAATTTCATTAGATAATTTCATTTTAAAAGGAGAAATTTCTAATCCGCTTGCAATAAAATCTGTATGGTATTTAAAATAAATTTTATTTTGATTTTCAACCAAATCACCAATTTCTATCTTATTATTGTCAAGATTTAGAAAAACTTTTAACTTCTGAATGTTACTCATAATTTACTAATTAAAAAATTTTTCAATTTTCTTCAAATCTTCATTAATTATAAAAACATTATCAAAATCATCTAGTCGATTAAAAAGATGTGCTAATTTTAATAATGACTCTAAGGAAATTTGACCTGTATATTCAAATCTTCTAATGCTACCATAAGAAACACCAGATTTATCAGCCAATTGGTGCTGAGAAAGCTTCTTGCTTTTTCTCATTTCTCTAAAACGTTCCGCCAATTCTAATTGAATTTGAGAAGGCGTTTTGTTGATTGAATAATTTTTCATTTTTGCTAATATATTATACAAATATATCATTTTTTATACAAAAATGCTACTATATTATACAAAAATTTTAGATTGCTATTTCGAATTTTAGATGTAGAAATAACAGGTTTAAACAAAAAAAAAATTACATTTCTATATTATAATAACTATTGCCCACAAAAAAACCGCCAATCTCACGAAAGGCGGTTTTTTTTCTGAATTTCAGAATTTATTCTTTAATTCTATTTCCTTGATCATCATAAAAATGATATTCAAGATACGTGTAAGCGTCACGAGGTATAATTTTCACCCACTTTTTATGCTCAAAGAACCACTTTGAACGTAATGATGGAAAACCTTTTTTAAGGTATGCTGCCACAAAAGGATGAACATTAAGTTTTACTTTCTTGTGGTCTTTGATAATTTTTTCAAGAGAAAAACCAATTTTATCAATAATTTGAATTGGCGCATCTATATCGCTTGTCAAATTATTTGGGTTTTCTTCTCTTGTTTCAATATTTACTTCTGGTCTTACTCGTTGACGTGTAATTTGAACTAATCCAAATTTACTTGGCGGTAAAATTTTATGTTTTGCTTTATCATCTTCCATTTCTTCTCTTAAGAAATTAAAAAGAACTTGGCGATTATCAGGATTTTGCATATCAATAAAATCGATAACAATAATTCCACCCATGTCGCGAAGTCTTAACTGACGAGCAATTTCTGCTGCGGCAATCATATTCACTTCTAGAGCTGTATCTTCCTGATTAGTTGCTTTATTAGAACGGTTTCCGCTGTTTACATCAATAACATGCAAAGCTTCTGTGTGTTCTATAATCAAATAAGCTCCTTTACTCATTGAAACTGTTCTTCCGAATGAGGTTTTTATTTGACGTTCTATATGATATTTCTCAAAAATTGGAGTGTCCTTGTGTTGATAAAGTTTTACCATATTTTGTTTTGAAGGTGCTATTTCGGCAATATAGTCCTTCGTTTCTTGAAACAACTCTTCATCATCAACTTGAATACCAGTAAAGGTATCATTAAAAATATCGCGAAGCATTGATGACACTTTGTTAAGTTCACCTAACACTTTGGACGGATGATGAGCAGTTGGTAATTTTTTGCACATTGCAAGCCATCTATCGTTTAGATTTTGCAAGTCTTTTTCTAGTTCGGCTGTTTTTTTGCCTTCGGCTACTGTTCGCACAATAACACCAAATCCTTTTGGTTTAACTGCTTGTACCAATTTTTTTAATCGGTCTTTTTCGTTTTTATCTTCTATTTTTTGTGAAACAGAAACTCTATCTGAAAAAGGGACAAGAACTAAAAATCTGCCAGCAAAGGAAAGCTCTGAACTTATCCTTGGACCTTTGGTAGAAATTGGCTCTTTCACTACTTGCACTAAAACAGATTGATTGGCACTCAGAATATCTGATATAGCACCATCTTTATCAATCTCTTTTTCAAACTGAAAGTTTTTTAGGGAGAAATCTTTTATTTTACCTGCGCTTACAAGTTTTATGAATTTTAAATAAGAAGGTAATTGTGGACCCAAATCGTGATAATGTAAAAAGGCATCTTTCTCGAAGCCAACATTTACAAAAGCAGCATTTAATCCGGCAACTGGTTTTCTAATTTTGGCAATAAAAATATCGCCAACCAAAAAATTGTTGCTTTTTTCTTCTTCTTTATGTAATTCAATTAGTTTTCCATCTTTTAATAAGGCAAAATCTACAGCATTGTCATCCTTTCGAATGATTAATTCTTTATTCATGTTGTAAATTTTTATCCAAACTTTCAATAATAGATGTTAAATATTAAATATTTAGATGTTGTATCTAATGATAAAATTTTACTGCTAAAATCAATTGTTAGGATGGATTAAACATTTTTTAAAGGGTTTGTACCCGACTAAATATAGTGAATAGTTTGCAGTTTTTAGTATTTATAAACTGATTACTAATTACTGACCACTGCTTACTATATTTCAATTTCAATGAACGTTTAAAATGAA
>JAYTPS010000065.1:0-2648 GCA_043747155.1 Flavobacterium sp.
ATTGAAGATAAACCATGACAGAGATAGAAATAGAAGAAGAAAAAAAGGCATTAGCTCGCGAATATAAAGAACTACTTCGCATTAGTTATCAAACACTTACAACAGAAGATAAAAAATTAATTCGAAAAGCATTTGATGTTGCTGTTGATGCACACAAAGATCAAAGACGCAAATCTGGCGAAGCATACATCTTTCATCCAATTGGTGTTGCCAAAATCGTAGCGTCAGATATTGGTCTTGGTGCAACTGGCATTGCTGCAGCATTACTTCATGATGTTGTTGAAGATACTGATATCACTATTCAAGATATCGAAAAACAATTTAATCCCAAAATTGCACAACTTGTTGAAGGATTAACCAAAATTTCACAGGTTAAAAAAGACATGAATATTTCAATGCAAGCAGAAAATTTTCGCAAAATGCTATTGACACTAAATGACGATGTTCGTGTAATTTTAATAAAAATTGCCGATAGATTGCACAATATGCAAACTATGGATTCAATGCCCGATTACAAACAAGTAAAAATAGCATCAGAAACCTTATATATTTATGCACCACTTGCACATCGGCTTGGCTTATATAACATTAAAACCAAACTAGAAGATTTAGGTTTAAAATATACAGAACCCGAAGTTTATAACGACATTGTAAGCAAAATAAAAGAAACCAAAGAAGAGCAAGATGAATTCATTAAGTTGGTTTCAGATGTGTTAAAAAAATCTCTAAATGATGAAGATGTTGACTATGTAATAAAAGGACGACCAAAATCTATTTATTCTATCAGAAGAAAAATGTTGGCTCAAAATGTAAGTTTTGATGAAGTGTATGACAAATTTGCATTACGAATTATTTATAAAGCCAATCAACACGATGAAAAGTTCATTGCATGGAAAATTTATTCCATTGTAACCGATCATTACAGACCTAGTCCAAGTCGTTTGCGTGATTGGATTTCATCACCAAAATCAACAGGATACGAAGCATTACATATAACTGTAATGGGACCAAAAGGTAGATGGATTGAAGTACAAGTGCGAAGTGAACGAATGGATGAAATTGCCGAAAAAGGATATGCAGCACATTACAAATATAAACAAGGTGCAACCGAAGAAAACGGTTTAGATGTTTGGCTAAATTTACTAAAAGAAGCATTAGAAAATTCTGAAACAAATGCAGTTGATTTTGTTGAAGATTTTAAAATGAATTTATATGCCAAAGAAATCTTCGTTTTTACACCTAAAGGCGAAATTAAATCATTACCAAAAGGAGCAACATCATTAGACTTTGCATTTAGTATTCACTCAGAAATAGGAATAAAAACTCGTGGAACACGTGTAAATGGAAAATTGGTTCCACTAAATTATGAACTAAAAAGTGGTGATCAAATTGAAATAATTACATCTGTAAATCAAAAACCAACTATAAACTGGCTAGATTATGTAACAACTTCAAGAGCAAAAAACAAAATTAGAAACGTTTTAAACGAAAATACTAAAAAAATTGCCGAAGAAGGAAAAGAATTATTGACAAGAAAATTAAAACATTTAAAAATTACACTTAATGAAAATGTAGTTAATGAATTAGTGAATTTTTTTAAACTTAGAACTAGCTTAGATTTATTTTATAGAGTTGGAATTGGTTCTATTGAAAATCAACAACTTAAAGATTATGCAGCTCAAAAAAGTAACACTCTTATTAACTTCTTTAAAAATAAAATAAAGCGTTCACCTACATCAAATCAAGATGAAATTAACAAGCAAATTTTAAGCAATAATTATGATTTATTGGTTTTTGGTAAAGAACAAGATAAATTAGATTATAAACTTTCTTCCTGTTGCAATCCAATTCCTGGTGATGAAGTATTTGGATTTGTTACTATCAATGAAGGAATAAAAGTGCATAAAAAAGATTGCCCAAACGCAATTAGTATGCAATCTAATTATGCCTACCGAATCATGCAAGCCAAATGGATAGACTCATCTCAACAAGAATTTAAAGCCATTTTAAAAATTACTGGAATGGACACTTTAGGATTAACTAACGAATTAACTAAAGTGATTTCTAACCAAATGCACGTTAATATACAAAGTATTTCATTAAGTGGTGAAGCAGGAATTTTTAACGGACAAGTAACTGTAGTAGTTCAAAACAATACCATTTTGAAAAAATTAATTGATAACATAAAGAAAATTGACGGAATTGACAAAGTCACTAGAGTAAATAAAAATTAGTTAATTTAAACATTATTAACAACTAGTTTATAACTTTAATACTAAGTTTACTCATTAAACTTTTAAACTTCTAAACTAAAATTTATCTTTGCCAGATATGACACTAATTGCAATTGACAATGCTAAAAATCAAGAAACTGTAAAAAATGTTTTTACAGCTTATCTTGAACTCAAAGGACACCGAAAAACTCCAGAACGATACGCTATTTTACAAGAAATTTACAACAGCGAAGAACATTTTGATATAGAAAATTTATATATCAAAATGAAAAATAAAAACTACCGTGTGTCGAGAGCTACTTTGTATAATACAATCGAATTACTTTTAGATTGTGGATTGGTAAGAAAACATCAATTTGGTCAAAACCAAGCTCATTATGAAAAATCTTATTTCGATAAACAACACGATCATAT
>JAYTPS010000066.1:0-3463 GCA_043747155.1 Flavobacterium sp.
ACTTTTAAGCATATCTGTGAGAAGTGTAGAGATTAAAAGATATCGTTTGCGTAAAAAAATGGAGTTAACTCATGAGCAAGGACTTGTTGAGTACATACTTTCAATATAATACTATACAGTTT
Source organism: Flavobacterium sp. (assembly GCA_043747155.1). Taxonomy (GTDB): domain Bacteria; phylum Bacteroidota; class Bacteroidia; order Flavobacteriales; family Flavobacteriaceae; genus Flavobacterium. The sequence continues at coordinate 123 of JAYTPS010000066.1, forward strand.
TAAATAGGTTACCTATACATAACCACAACAAAAACGTTTTAGATTGTATAAATATCATTGTTTAGCACATTGTTTTAGTAGAAATTTATTGATTGTTTATTGTTTTTACTAGTGTTATTATTCAAATCAGTAAGAAGAAATAATATTAACAAAAATGTATGTTTTTTGTTGTGGTTGTTTTTAATAAATATTCGAGTAACATCAATAATTTTATAATTCTAATAAACCAAATTAAATATGAAGCTCAATTTATTAATTAGTGTACTATTTCTAACATCATTTGTGGGATTCTCACAAACATATCAAGTGTCAGGAAAAGTATTCGATGCTAAAGCAAACTATCCTTTACCAAGTGTGAATGTTGTTGTTAAAAATTCAACGCAAAGTGTCTCGACAGATTTAGATGGAAATTTTAAAATTTCTAATATAAAAGACGGAGCAGTTTTAATATTCTCATACATAGGATATAAAAATTATCAATTAAAAGTGACTAAAAATCTAGTTATTGATATTAAATTATCTGAAGATGCAAATTCACTAGAAGAAGTTGTAGTAATAGGTTACGGAAATAAAAAGAAACGTGATATTTCTGGAGCTGTAAGTGTAGTTTCAAGTAAAACTATAGAACAAATACAACCTATAAAATTAGAGCAAGCTTTACAAGGAACAGTTGCTGGAGTTACAGTTTCAACTGGTTCTGGTTCACCTGGTGGTGGATTGAATATTAGAATTAGAGGTGTTTCAACAAATGGAAATAATGCTCCTTTAGTATTAATCGATGGTTATTTAGGCGATTTGAGTATTTTAAATCCTAATGATGTTGAAAGTATTTCTGTTTTAAAAGATGCTCAAGCCGCAATTTATGGTACTATTGGCTCAAATGGTGTTATTATTGTTAAAACTAAAAGTGGTAAGAAAAATGCTAAAACAACTGTTTCATTCAATGCTTATACCGGTTTTCAAGAAACAACCAAAAAATTATCTTTACTAAATGCAACAGAATATGCTCTTTTATTAAATGAAAGCTATGCCAATGGTGGTCAACCAATTCCATATCCAAATGTTACAGGATTGGGTAAAGGTACTGATTGGCAAAATGAGATTTTTAATACCGCTCCAATAACAAGTCAAGATTTTACAGTTTCTGGTGGTTCAGATAAAATTACTTATGCGTTAAGCGCTACCGATTTATACCAACAAGGAATAATTGGTAAAGGAAAGTCTGATATAAAAAGAAATACTGCAAGATTAGCACTTGGAGTTGATTTGTCAAAAAAATTCAAAATTCAATCCAATTTTATTTATACTTTTTTAGATAGAGATGCATTAAACGAAAGTGGCTTAGGTTCTGTTCTTTTTAATGCAATAAATACTCCTTCAACAATTCCAGTTTATGATGCTTTGGGTAATTACTCATTGGTTCCAAGTACAACAGGTTTTGGTATTGAAGTTATAAATCCTTTAGCACAAATAGATAATACTTATAATGACTATAAATTAAAAAAATTAAACGGAGGAATTAATCTAGAATATGACATTGTAAATCATTTAAAACTGTCAACTAGAATGGGTTTTAATACTAGTAATTCTAATAGTAAAAATTTTGCAAAACAAGTTAGTTACGGAGGAAAAGTATTTGATGTAACTAGAAGTAACGTTTCTCAGAATAAAATAAATGACAACGATTATACATTTGATTTGTTTGGAGCTTATGAAAATAAATTTTTAACCAATCACAATGTTAAACTCACATTAGGAACTACAATATACAAAGCTTTTGGTTCTGGATTATTTGCAACTGGCTATGATGTTCCTAATAATTCTTGGGAAAATGCCGATATAAGTTTAGCAACAGGAACAAGTTTAAGTGGTGGTAGAGACGTTGGTTCTTATGAATATGATTTTAGACGATTATCTCATTTTGGTAGATTTGAATACGAGTATAAAGGAAAATATCTTTTTTCTGCAATGCTAAGAAGAGATGTATCTTTACGATTTGGTCCAGACAATAGAGTTGCCTACTTTCCTTCTTTTACAGCTGGTTGGATACTGTCTGACGAAGATTTTTTCAAGAAAGAAGGTTTTGTTAACTTCTTAAAACTAAGAGGAAGTTTCGGATTATTAGGAAATGACCAAATTGGGGATTACCGTTACAGAGGAAGTTTGTCTGGCGAAGGAACTTATGTTTTTAACGGAACATTGGTAAACGGAACAGCAGTCGGAGTACTTCCAAATCCTGGAATAAAATGGGAAGCTGATGAAAAAGCAGACATTGGTTTTGATTTGAAACTTTTCAATAAAAAAATTGATATCACTGCCGATGTTTATAAAAACACAAGAAAAGATTTATTAATAAATAATATTCCAGTTTCGGGAATAACTGGTGTTTATGCTCCAGGTTCAGGCGCACCAACAATTAATGCAGGAACTGTTAGAAATCAAGGTGTAGAGTTTTCAATAAATTATACAGATAAAATTTCAAAAGATTTTAATTTTAATATTGCTTATAATATTTCAACGCTAGACAACGAAGTTCTAGAAGTAAATAATAGCACAGGTTACCTTGAAGGTGGAGGATTTGGAGTTGGTCAACCAACAGCAGTAAGATTTGAACCAGGTCATTCTATAGGATATTTTTACGGATTTCAAACTGATGGAATTTTTCAAAATCAAGCAGAAGTTGATGCTCATCCATCACAAAATGCACTTGGTGCAGCTTCAGCTCCAGGAGATCTTCGTTACAAAGATTTAAATAATGATGGAATTATCAATTTAAACGATAGAACCGATATTGGTGATCCAATTGCTAATCTAAATATGGGTTTAAATTTAACTTTTAATTACAAGAATTTAGATTTCATTGCCTATTCTTATGCTTCTCTAGGAAACGATATGGTTAGAAACTACGAAAGAACTCTTTCAAATTTAAATAGATTAAATTACACTCTAGACAGATGGACAGGCGAAGGAACAAGTACTACAGTTCCAAGAGTTACAACAGGAGCAACTAATAATAATGTTCTTTCAGATTATTTTGTTGAAGATGCTTCATTTTTAAGAATTCAAACCGTTCAATTAGGATATACAATAAATTCTAAATTTTCTCAACAAATGGGAATTTCAAAATTCAGATTATATACAACCGTAAATAATTTATACACGTTTACCAAATACAGAGGTTTTGACCCAACTGCAAATGATGGAAATCCAGTTGGTGGTGGAATAGATTCTGGATTTTATCCAGCAGCAAGAACCTATTTAGTAGGAGTAAATATTAATTTTTAAAATATTACAAAATGAAAAAATATATAATTAAAAGTTTTTTTATTGTCGCATTAGTA
>JAYTPS010000067.1:0-5727 GCA_043747155.1 Flavobacterium sp.
CTTTTTTAATAAGAAACTATGTTGGGACAACGAGTTCGAGCACATTAAATTCTGATTATAAATTACTTACAGAAGATGCATTATATGTTTCGGTAAAAAACTGGGAAATAATAGTTTTAAAAAGAATGTCGCTAATACTTTTCTTTGCTTTTGCCTCGATAATTACCTTGATAACGATATTTGTAATTACCATAAAATCATTAATTAAGCAAAAAAAAATCAGTGATATTAAAACCGATTTTATCAACAATATTACTCACGAACTAAAAACTCCACTTACTACTTTGTCTGTTTCAACAAAAATTTTAGAACGAAAAGAGATTAAAGAAAATGATATAGTTTATAATCAATTGATTAGTACAATAAACAGGCAAAATGAAAGATTACAAAATTTAATTGATCAAGTAATGAACAATTCGCTTGGTTATGAAGAAATTGAATTGCGTAAAGAAAAAATAAAAGCCAACTCGTTTTTAGAAACAATAATTGATGATTTTAAAATGGCTCATTTAAACATAAAAATTGAAACAAATTTTAAATTTATTGAAACTTATTTAACTTTAGATATATTTCATTTTACAACAGCAATAATTAATGTGCTAGAAAATGCTGTGAAATATGGCAGTAAAACAATTTTTATTTCAACAAAAATTCTAAATAATCAATTTTATATTAGTATTGAAGACGACGGAATTGGAATTGCAAAAAGCAAACATTCGTTGCTTTTTGATAAATTTTATAGAGTTGAACAAGGAAATTTACACACCACTAAAGGATTAGGATTAGGACTTTATTATGTTGATCAAATTATAAAAGCTCATAAAGGAACTGTAAAATTGGTTAGTGATTTAGGAAAAGGAACACTATTTACATTGTCAATTCCATCATAAATATGAAAAAAATATTATTAGTAGAAGATGATTTAGATTTGTCTAACACATTAAAACACTATTTACAATTAAACAACTTTGAAGTAACATGTGCTGAAAATGGAGCTAAAGCATTAGAATTTTATAAAAATAATTCTTTTGACATTTGCGTTTTAGATGTTATGATGCCAATAATGGATGGTTTTACTTTAGCCGAAGAAATTATAAAAACAAATTATGAAGTGCCATTTATTTTTTTAACCGCCAAAAAACTAAAAGAAGACAAGCTAAAAGGATTAAAGCTTGGCGCTGATGATTATATTGTAAAACCCTTTGAAGTAGAAGAATTAGTTTTAAGATTGAATAATATTATAAAAAGGAGTTTAAACAATTCGAGTAAATCAAATATTCTTCAAGAAATTAAAATAGGCAACTATACTTTTGACACCATAAGAATGTGTTTAAAAATTGAAAACAAAACCCAACAACTTACAGAAAAAGAAGCTGCATTAATTCAATTTTTTTACACCAATAAAAATCAATTGATAAAAAGAGAAACCATATTAAAAGCTATTTGGAATACTGATGATTTTTTTTCAGGTCGAAGTATGGATGTTTTTATAAGTAAAATAAGAAAATATTTTCAAGATGACACTAGAATATCTATTGAGAGCACTCGTTTTATTGGATTAGAATTTAAAATATCAGAATAATAATTATATGAATCTTTATCAAAGTTTTTTAAAATATATGATTGTGAAAATTTTATCATGCGCAATTTATAGGTTTCGGTAAAAAAATAGTTTCTTTGCATTCGAATTAATTTCATACTTTTTTATGACAACATTTAACTTCAACAAGTACAACACAATATTAGGATGGGTCGCTTTTGCAATAGCATTAGTAACGTTTACATTAACTGTAGAACCATCGATGAGCTTCTGGGATTGTGGCGAATATATAGCAACATCTGCTAAATTAATGGTTGGTCATCCACCTGGAGCACCATTATATCAAATGATGGGTGCTTTTTTTGCAATGTTTGCTTCAAGCAGCCAAAATATAGCATTCATGGTAAACATGATGTCGGTTTTTTCAAGTGCATTTACAATTTTGTTTATGTTTTGGTCAACATCTATTTTACTTAAAAAATTAATTTCATCCTATACCGATTTAAATAATGATAATAGTATTGTAATTCTTGGAGCATCATTCGTTGGCTCATTAGCATTTACATTTTCAGATAGTTTTTGGTACAATGCTGTTGAAGCCGAAGTTTACGCTATGGCAACTTTATTAATTGCGTTGCTTTTTTGGCTTGGATTACGCTGGGAACAAGAAATGAATACACCAAGAGGAAACAGATGGTTAATTTTAATATCGTTAATTGTAGGATTGTCGTTTGGAATTCACTTTATGGCATTATTAACAATTCCGTCAATTGGCTTTCTTTATTTCTTTAAAAATTACAAAAAAGTTACTATTAAAAATTTTATAATCGCAAATATTATTATTGTTGCCGTTTTACTATTTATATTCAAATTATTACTTCCATATGCGTTAGCATTCTTTGGAAAAACAGAAATATTTATGGTTAATTCTTTGGGATTACCATTCGATTCAGGAAGTATTTTTGCATTATTATTAATCATTGCAATATTTTATTTTGGATTACAATATACCAAGAAAAAAGGATATGCTTTTTACAACACTATACTTTTATGTGTTTTATTTGTCCTTATCGGATTTTCTACCTGGATGATGTTGCCAATTCGTGCCAATGCAAATACACCAATAAACGAAAATAAACCATCAGATGCTGCAGAAGTTTTAGCATATTATAATAGAGAACAATATGGTTTAAATCCTTTATTTTATGGTCCGCAATATACCGATACATTTGCAGGTTTAGACAAAGACAAACCTTATCTAGACAAAGCACCCAACTACGAAAGAGATTATAAAACTGGTAAATATTTAGTTGTAAATAATTTCAAAAACGCAGAGCAGAATACTGATGATGCTCATAAAGCTTTTTTACCGAGAATGTGGAGTACCGAACATGTAGATAATTATATTAATTTTTCTAGTGTTCCTAAATTTAAAATAAATCCAGAATATTCTGAAGAAAAAGAACTTACTGATATTATTGCCGAATTTAGAACTGCTTATGCTTCCGGTAAAATTGATAATGACGGTTATGTTGCCTTTTTAAAAGCTTATGGTGATTACCTAATAATTGAAAAACCATCAGCATTTGAAAATTTTTCTTATATGATAGAATACCAATTTGGATACATGTATGGAAGATATTTACTTTGGAATTTCGTAGGAAGACAAAACGATATTCAAGGAAAATATGATGACATTGACGGTAATTGGTTAAGTGGAATAAAATTTATCGATGAACTTCATTTGGGTTCTCAAGCCGATTTACCATCAGATGCCTTGAACAATAAAGGAAGAAACCTGTACTATTTTATTCCGTTTATTCTTGGTTTAATAGGATTGATGTATCATGCTCAAAGAGATTTAAAAAGTTTTTATGTATTACTAGCTTTATTTTTATTTACTGGCTTTGCATTAAAAATTTACCTAAACGAAAGACCTTTCGAGCCAAGAGAAAGAGATTATGCACTTGTTGGCTCATTCTATGTTTTTGCAATCTGGATTGGTTTTGGTGTATATGCAATTTATGAAATAATTAAAGAAAAACTTGCTGCAAAACTTGCTGCACCATTAGTATTAACAGCAACACTATTGGCAGCGCCTGTTTTAATGGCTTCTCAAAACTGGGATGATCACGATAGATCCAATAAATATACTGCAATTGCTATGGCAAAAGCATATCTAGAATCGTGTGAACCAAATGCCATTTTATATACTATAGGTGACAATGATACTTTTCCTTTGTGGTATGCTCAAGAAATTGAAGGCGTTAGACCAGATATTAAAATTTGTTGCACCAGTTTATTGATGACCGATTGGTATGTAGACCAAATGAAAATGAAGACTTACACTTCTGCTGGACTTCCAATATCATTTAAACACAGTCAATATGTTGATGGAACTAGAGATTATATTGTTTTTAGTGAACAAACAAAAAACAGATGGAATATTAAAGACTTTATGGAATTTGCAAAAAGCGAAGACGAAAGAACTTTGGTTGAAATGGGAAGCGGACAAAAAGTACATTTTTTTCCAACAAATAAAGTTAGAATTCCAGTTGATAAAGCTACGGTTATTAAAAACAAAGTGGTAAATTCAAAATATTATGACTCAATTGTTCCTTACATAGATATTGATATTAGCGGTAGTGCTTTGTATAAAAACCGTCTAATAATGTTAGATATTTTAAATAATAATAATTGGAAACGTCCAACCTATTTTAGCCCAGGAAGCTTTGCTAGCGATGATTATCTTTGGATGAAAGATTATCTTCAACTTGATGGAATGGTATATAAATTAGTGCCTATAAAAACAGTAACACTAGAAGAAAATTATCCAGATATGGGACAAATAGATTCAGACAAAATGTATAATTTAGCTCAAAAATGGACTTGGGGAAATGGAGATAAAACAACCATTTATCATGACACTGAAACAAGAAAAAATAGTATTTCTACACGTACAAATCTTTCACGATTAATGTACAAATTAATTAAAGAAAACAAAATTGAGAAAGCTAAAAACATAATAAACATGGCAATTACTAAGTTTCCATTAGATTATTATGGATATTATTCAACTGTAGAACCATTTGCAGATGGTTATTACAAAGTTGGAGAAAATCAAAAAGCTCGTGATTTATTATCTAAATTAATGACCAAATACAAAGAAAATTTAAAGTTTTATAGCAATATGAAACCAGTAGATCAATCTTTTATTGGAACCGATATTGTTACTGATATTGAACGTTATAGATCATTATTAAAAGTCATGAAAAAAAATAACGATTTAGATTTTTATGCTAAAAGCAAAAACGAATTCAATAGTTATAACAGACGCTTTGAAGCTTTTGACAGAAAAATGGAATAAATATTAATTTATCTAATTTAATAAATTGCCAGCGATAATATTTGTTGGCGCTTTTTTAAATTATTTTTGAAAAATGAAAATGAGTTGGGTAAAAACACATTGGGTAATTAAAAAAATATTTTCAAATTATGTTTGGGATATTCCTAATGCTGAAAATAAAGTATACTTAACATTTGACGATGGACCAACACCAGAAATTACAGAATGGACTTTAGATTTACTAGAAAAACACAATGCCAAAGCCACATTTTTTTGCATTGGCGATAATGTAAAAAAGTTTCCAGAGATTTATCAAAAAATAATTTCTGGCAAACATTCTATTGGAAACCACACTTTTAATCATTTAAATGGATGGAAAACTGAAAACAATATCTATTTCGAAAATGTTGCACTTTCTAAAACTGAACACTACAAACTGAGCACTGAACACTGCCAACTGTTTCGTCCTCCTTATGGAAAAATAAAACCATCACAATCTAAAATTCTTAGAAAATTAGGATATAAAATTATAATGTGGGATGTAATTAGTTACGATTTTGACGCAACAATTTCTCAAGAACATTGCTTACAAAATGTATTAAAAAATGTAAAATCTGGAAGTATTATTGTTTTTCACGATAGCGAAAAAGCGTTTAAAAGTTTAAAATATGCCTTGCCTAAAACTTTAGAGTTTTTAAAGTACAATGGTTTAGTTTGTGAGGCAATAAAATGAATTACTTTTAATGAAAAACTAAGCTTGCTCTTGAACCAAACCAATAATTGTATTTGCATCTAACTCACCAGATTGTCTCCACACCATTTGACCTTCTTTATAAATCAT
>JAYTPS010000068.1:0-2540 GCA_043747155.1 Flavobacterium sp.
TGTTAAGTTCTTTGAGTAACATGATTATAAATCGCGATTTACTAAAAATAGTAATGTTAGATGAAAAAGCCGATTCCGAAAAACTAAATAATTTAAAACAAAAATTTGCAGCATTACATTCATTATCAGATAAAGAAGTTGCCTACTTTGTTTTTAAAGGAAAACTTAAAAATCAAGCATACAATAAAGAAAGTGAACCTATTAGCATTTTAAAAAAGGATAAAACTGTCGAGAATATTGTAGATTCGTCAGATCAATTACAAGTTAAAGCATTATCAAAATCGGTTACAAAATATTTTATGTGCTTTCCAAAAGTGTTGTTGGAAGCATAGTTTTCAATTAAATTTTATATTTTTGCAAGAATGAAATTCACAGCAGAACAAATTGCAGGTATTCTAGAAGGCGAAGTAATAGGAAATCCTACTGCTGAAGTTCACAAGTTATCCAAAATTGAAGAAGGAGTTGAAGGTTCTTTAACATTTTTGTCTAACCCAAAATACCAAAATTTTATTTATACAACTCAAGCAACAGTTACTATTGTTAATAGAACATTCGAGCCAGAACAGGCAATATCAACAACATTAATTAAAGTTGATGATCCTTACCAATCTTTTTCAAAATTATTAGAATACTACAATCAGGTAAAATTAATGAAATCTGGCATTGAACAACCATCAGTAATTTCAGAAAACGTTACTTATGGTGAAAATCTATATTTAGGAAGTTTTTGTTATCTTGGTAAAAATGTTGCTATTGGAAATAATGTAAAAATTTATCCAAACACATTTATTGGCGACAATGTTATTATTGGAGACAATTGTGTATTTTTTGCTGGAGTAAGAATTTATTCAGAAACAGAAATTGGTAAAAATTGTGTAATTCATTCCGGAACAATTATTGGTTCAGATGGATTTGGATTTGCACCTTTAGATGATGGAACTTACAGTAAAATTCCACAAATTGGAAATGTAATTCTCGAAGATGATGTTGAGATTGGTTCTTGCACAACAATTGATAGAGCCACAATGGGTTCAACAATTATTAGAAAAGGAGTAAAGCTTGACAATCAAATACAAATTGCTCATAATGTTGAAATTGGCGAAAACACAGTAATTGCAGCTCAAACAGGAATTGCTGGTTCTACTAAAATTGGTAAAAATTGCCTAATTGGTGGTCAAGTTGGTTTCGCTGGTCATATTGTTATTGGCGATAATGTTCGCGTTCAAGCGCAATCTGGAGTTGGAAAAAACTTAAAAGATGGCGAAGTGGTACAAGGTTCACCATCATTTAATTATGCAGACTTTAGTAAATCGTTTGTTCATTTTAGAAACTTTCCAAAAATTGTTTCCGATTTAGATGAATTAAAGAAAAAAATAGAATAAATTATAAATTAAATTACAATACTTATGGTTAAGCAAAAAACCATCAAAAACGAAATTACTCTTTCAGGTGTTGGATTACATACTGGTAAAGAAGTTAAAATGACTTTTAAACCAGCACCAATAAATAACGGATTTACTTTTGTTAGAGTTGACCTAGAAGGTTGTCCAATTATAGAAGCCGATGCAAATTATGTTGTAAACACTCAAAGAGGAACTAATTTAGAAAAACTTGGTGTAAAAATTCAAACTTCAGAACACGTTTTAGCTGCATTTGTTGGTTGCGATGTTGATAATGCAATTATAGAATTAAACGAATCCGAGCCACCAATAATGGATGGTTCATCAAAGTTCTTTGTTGAAGCAATTGAAAAAGCCGAGGTTGTAGAGCAAGATGCTGATAGAAAATATTATGTTGTAAAAGAAGTTATATCCTTTACTGATGAAACAACAGGAAGTGAAATAATAGTAATGCCATGCGATGATTATCAAATTACTGCAATGGTCGATTTTGGAACCAAAGTACTTGGAACACAAAATGCTACATTAAAAAATATTGCCGATTTTAAATCAGAAATTTCAAATGCAAGAACGTTTAGTTTTCTTCATGAATTAGAAACTTTGCTAGACAGTGGCTTAATAAAAGGTGGCGATTTAAATAATGCAATTGTATATGTTGACAAAGAAATTTCAGCAAATACAATGGAAAATTTGAAGAAAGCTTTCGGTAAAGATTCTATTTCAGTAAAAGAAAACGGAATTTTAGACAATCTAACATTACATTATCCAAACGAAGCTGCAAGACATAAATTGCTTGATGTTATTGGTGATTTAGCGTTAGTAGGAATTAGAATTAAAGGTAAAGTTATTGCTAATAAGCCAGGACATTTTGTAAATACACAATTTGCCAAAAAATTATCTAAAATTATCAAAATAGAGCAGCGCAATCACGTGCCAGTTTATGATTTGAATTTAGAACCGTTGATGGATATTCATAAAATAATGAGTATTTTGCCGCATCGTCCACCATTCCTATTTATAGATAGAATTCTTGAAATGTCAGAAAGTCATGTAGTTGGAATGAAAAACGTTACTATGAACGAAGGTTTTTTTGTAGGACATTTTCCAGAAGCACCTGTTATGCCTGGTGTAATTATTGTG
>JAYTPS010000069.1:0-6531 GCA_043747155.1 Flavobacterium sp.
ATTTTTTAAAGCATTAACGGGTTTGACCGAACCAAATTCCGGTAAAATCTTAATCAAAGATTTTGAAAGTAACGAACTAAATGCAGCGAAACCGGTAAAAGAAGGGAATATTGGATTTGTGGATCAAAAATATACCTTGTTCCGACACAAAACGGTGCTTCAAACTTTGAAATTTGCTTTGAGAAAAACATCTTTATCGGCTCAAGAACAAGAAACAAAAATCAATAAATACATTAAAGATTGGGGTTTAGAAACGTGCAAAGACAAATATCCAAACGAACTTTCTGGTGGACAAAGGCAAAGAACTGCCATTATAGAACAACTTTTTTCATCTGATAAATTAATAGTTTTAGACGAACCATTTTCGGGTTTAGACATAGGAAATATTGAAGAAGTTAAAAAATCGTTTGAGCTTTTAAGTTCAACTCACGACCACAATACAGTTATTTTTTCAACTCATGATATTGAATTAGCAATAGAATTGGCACAATCTATTTATGTAATTGGTTATCCAACTGTTGGAGGAAAAAAGCAAACTTATGGAAGCATTGTTGCAAAATACGATTTGCGCGAAATGGGAATTTGCTGGAAAGAAAAAAGCGATGAACACGATAAATTATATAAGGAAATTGCACTTCAAATGATGAATTCGTAGATAAATTGAAAATAGAATAATTATTAAAAATGAGTTTTACAACAACTTTTTTACAACAACTAGAACAAGAAACAATTTCAATCTTGACTATTTGTAAAGTTTTAAATGCTGATGATTTATTTATCCAAAAAATAAATGAACTTGTAAAAACCAATTCATCTAACGGATTATTGTTTAAAGCAGAACATTTTTTTCTTTCCGATTGTATTTCAATTTATAGAAAATTGGGCGAGAAAGAAACCGAGAAATCTCAATTTACTTTGGCTTATTATTATGATGTTTTACGCAACAATCATTTTGCAGACACTAAAAACATAAACGAATTTGATAAACTAGTTGCTTCACCAAATTTTAAAAATTTCCTTGAGAAAGTAAAGGTTGAAAACTCAATTTCTAATACAATTTCAAGTGATTTTATTAAAGTTTTATCAGAAAATAAAAATCTACAATTAGAAATAATTCAAAAATATTTTTACAATTTTCTTCAATTTGTATTTGATACATCTTTTCAAAATAATAAAATTGCAAATCAATTTTTTCAATACAATTCAGATAAAAATCAACTTCCAAAAGACGATTCATTAGAAAAAGTGCTGCAAGAATTAAATGAATTAATAGGTTTAGATAATGTAAAAAAAGATGTTTCTGAATTAATAAATTTATTAGAAATTCAAAAAAAACGAACTTTAGAAGGATTAAAAAACACCGAAATAACGCTACATACCGTGTTTCTTGGTCCGCCAGGAACAGGAAAAACCTCAGTAGCACGATTGTTAAGCAGAATTTTTAAACATTTAGGATTTCTCTCAAAAGGACAATTAATAGAAACAGACAGAGAAGGAATGATTGCCGGATTTGTTGGTCAAACCGCTTTAAAAGTTGATAAAGTTGTAGAAGAAAGTTTGGGTGGCGTTTTATTTATTGATGAAGCGTATGCATTAACTCAAAATTCTTTAGGAAACGATTATGGTGCAGAAGCTGTAAATACATTAATAAAACGAATGGAAGATCATCGCGACGATTTGGCTTTAGTTGTCGCAGGTTACACTGAACCAATGAAGATTTTTGTAGAATCTAATCCTGGTTTGCGTTCAAGATTTAATAGATTTTTTGAATTCAATCACTTTTCACCTTCTGAATTATTACAGATATTTGAATCAATTGCAAAAAAATCTGATTTTGTAATCACTAACGATGCTAAAGAAAAACTTACAGATACTTTCGAACTACTTTTTGAAAAAAGAGATGAAAGTTTTGGTAACGCACGTGTAGTAAGAAATTTATTTGAAAAATGTGTTCAAAACCATGCCAACCGAATCATAAAAATAAAAAAATTATCAAAAAAAACTCTAAAAACTTTAACAGAAGAAGACATTTTAGAGCCATTAAAAACAGTTGAAGAAAGTAATATTACAAAAGAAATAAATATATAAAATGAAAACAAAATTTCTATTTTTTTTAATCATAATAGTAACCTCCTGTTCATCTCAAAAAGAAGTGAAAAATTTACCATTTAAAACCGAGGAAATTTATTTTCAAGGTTGGATTGGTGGACAAGAACAAACAGGAAGCGGAATTAATTTTTACGTAAAATTTAAAGAACCTTTTTCAGCAAATTTTCTGTTAAAGAAAGTTTATTTTAGAGGCAAAGAAGCTAATTTTGAAAAAAGAGGAGATGCTCTTTTTATAGCATATTTTTATCAAAGACCAAACAATCCAGATTTAATACCTTCTAAAAATGAAGAACCAAAAGAAGTAAAACCATTACCAGATTTTGCTAAAAATTTAAAACCCAATGAAGCAATAGTTGAATTTGAACAAGACAACAAAACTCAAGTTTATAAAATTGAAAATATTAAAGAAAAAGAACTTATAGCTTATCCTTCTGCAAGACCTAGAAATTAGTTATTTTTGCTAAAATAAAACAACAACTTTGAGTTTATATAAAAATCTTTTTAAGCAAACATTAATCTATGGTTTGGCAACCGTTTTGCCTCGAATGATTAGCTTTATGCTTAATCCGTTATACGTAAAAAAATTACCAACCCAAGAATTTGCCGATGTTTCTATTGTTTTTGCATGGTTAGTATTCTTCAATGTTATTTTATCCTACGGAATGGAAACCGCTTTTTTTAGGTTTTATAACAACCACGACAATAAAAAAAGTGTAATTTCAACAGCAACTATTTCTGTTTTTTGGACTTCAATTTCCTTTTTATTTATTGCATTATTGTATCGAAACACCTTGTCTAATTGGGCAGAAATAAAAGTAGAATATGTTACTTACACTATTTGGATATTAGTTTTAGATGCATTAGTTATAATTCCGTTTTCACGATTAAGAGCAACCAAAAAACCAATGACTTATGCAATTATAAAAATTGCTAACGTTTTAATAAATTTAGGGTTAAATTTTTTCTTTTTGGTATTTCTTCCCAAAATTGCAATTTCAAATCCAAATGGTTTTTTAAGCACAATTTACTTTGAGAATTTTCAAGTGGGTTACATTTTCGTTTCAAATTTAATAGCAAGTTTGATTACTTTTTTTGTGCTTTGTCCAGATTACTTTAAAATAAGTTGGAAATTCGATTTTACGCTTTGGAAAAAAATGACCAAATACGGATTCCCAATTTTAATTGCAGGAGTTGCCTTTGCAATTAATGAGCATTTTGATAAAATTCTTTTAGATTGGTTAAACGTTTCTAAATCAGATATTGGAGCTTATGCAGCTTGTTATAAAATAGGAATGTTTATGGTTTTGTTTAGAACAGCATTTACACTTGGAATAGAACCTTTCTTCTTTAGTCATGCAAGCAATGATAATGCACAACAAACCTATGCAACAATTACCAAATATTTTGTCATTTTTGGCTCGTTTATTTGCCTTTTTGTTATAGTTTTTATTGATTTATTAAAACTTCCTTTGGTTCCTGAAAAAGCATATTGGGAAGCTATAAAAGTTGTTCCACTTATTGTAATTGCAAATTTTTTTCTTGGAATTTATACTAATCTCTCAGTATGGTATAAAATTATTGATAAAACTAAAATTGGAGCATACATTTCAATCGTTGGTGCAATTGTAACTTTAGTATTAAATATTATCTTAATTCCAAAATTTAGTTATTATGGTTCTGCAATTGCAACTATTGCGGCTTATGGAACAATGATGATAATTTCATATAAATTAGGACAAAGACAATATCCAATTCCGTATGACATTAATAAAATAGTTCAATATATATTGATTACAAGTATGTTTTCAGCAATTTCATTTTACATTTCATACATTCGAGATAACTATCCAATAAAAATAATTATACTGTCACTATTTTTATATTTCATATACCACAACGAAAAAGAAACTCTACTTCGAATCTTAAAAAGAAAAACAAATTAATATCTTTGAAAATTAGTTTTCAAAACGTTGGAATTTATGATAAAACAAACAACAATGACTATAAAAATAATTAATAAATCGCAACACGAATTACCTAATTATGAAACTATTGCTTCTGCAGGAATGGATTTACGTGCTAATATTCTAGAACCAATAATTTTGAAATCATTAGAAAGAACTATAATAAAAACAGGACTTTTCATTGAATTACCAATTGGTTATGAAGCACAAGTAAGACCAAGAAGCGGATTGGCGGCCAAAAAAGGAGTTACAGTTCTCAATTCTCCAGGAACTGTCGATGCCGATTATCGTGGCGAAATTGGTGTAATTTTAGTAAATTTATCCAATGAAGATTTTGTTATTGAAAATGGAGAAAGAATTGCTCAATTAATAATTGCCAAACACGAAAGAGCCAAATGGATTGAAGTTCAAGAATTAAGTGAAACTTCTCGTGGTGAAGGCGGATTTGGTTCAACAGGTGTAAAATAGTATTCTATATTTCAAAATTCAAAGTTCGTTGTTGAATATTCCAAGTTCAAAAATATTGAATCATCAAAACTAAAAAATGTTGAATATTCAACTTGGAATTTTGAATGTTGAAGTTTTAAAAGCAATTAATATGAAAATAATAGTACCAATGGCTGGTCGAGGATCAAGATTAAGACCACACACTTTAACAATACCAAAACCATTAATTCCAATAGCAGGAAAACCAATTGTGCATCGTTTAGTCGAAGACATTGCTGGAGTATTAAATCAAGAAATTGAAGAAGTTGCTTTTATAATTCACGAAAGTTTTGGTAAAAAAGTAGAAGAAGAATTAATTGCAATTGCCAAAAAACTTGGCGCTAGAGGAACGATTTATTATCAAAATGAAGCACTTGGAACTGGTCATGCAATTATGTGTGCCAAAGATTCATTAAGTGGTCAAGCGGTTATTGCTTATGCCGATACTTTAATTCGTGCCGATTTTGATTTAGATAAAACTGCCGATAGCGTTATTTGGGTAAAGAAAGTAGAGCAACCAGAAGCTTTTGGAGTAATAAATTTAAATCAAGCTAATGAAATTGTTGAACTGGTTGAAAAGCCAAAAGAATTTGTTTCTGATCTTGCTGTAATTGGAATATACTATTTTAAAGATGTATCCGTTTTAAAGAATGAATTGCAATTGGTTCTCGACAATAACATTATACATGGCGGTGAATATCAAATTAATGATGGAATTAAACAAATGATGGCTAAAGGCATGAAATTTGTACCAGGTAAAGTAGATGAATGGATGGATTGCGGAAACAAAGATGTAACAGTTGATACTAATAACAGAATGTTGAACTTTTTGCATCAAGATGGAGAAAATTTGGTTTCTGCAGATGTAAAATTAGAAAATGCTACAATTATTCCGCCTTGTTATATTGGAGAAGATGTAGTATTAATAAACACTACTGTTGGTCCAAATGTTTCACTAGGCAAAGGTTGTCACATAATTGATAGTAAAATAAAAAACAGTTTAATTCAAACACATGCTCACATTAAAAACGCAAATCTTGACAATGCAATGATTGGAAACCACGCTAGTTTTGATGGAAATTTTAACAGTATTAGTATTGGAGATTATTCAGTTTTAGAATAAATTTTAACCTGTTAGGTATTAAATAAAAAAATATGAAAAAAATAATTTTTACTATTTTCTTTCTAGGAATTTCACTTTTTCCAATAACTCTTTTGGCGCAAGAACCCGAAGATTTTGCTGCGGTTTCTGACGATTTTGAAAATTATTTTTATGAGTCGTTAAAACAAAAAGGAATTGAAAATTATGACAAAGCCATCGAAGCTTTAGAAAAATGTAAAAACATAAAGCCAGAAAGTGCAATAGTATATTTCGAATTAGGAAAAAACTATTTATCCCAAAAAAAGTATAAAGAAGCGTATGATAATTTTGAAAGAACAACTAATATAAATCCTGAAAACCGTTGGGCTTGGGTTGGCATGTACGACGTGTGTTACGACACTCGAGATTATAATCAAGCAATAATTATTGTTCAAAAACTTACTGAATTTAAAGTTGATTATAAAGAAGATTTGACTTCGCTATATATGAACACACAACAGTTTGACAAAGCATTAACATTAATAAACGAATTAAATGAAACTATTGGTAAATCTGAAAAACGAGAACTCTATAAAGCACAAATCTTGCAAGACACAAAATATCAAGGTTCAGAAAAAGTAGATTTAATTGATAAAATAAAGAAAAATCCAAAAGACGAAACCAATTATGTTGCATTAATTTATTTGTATTCGCAAAGCAACCAAGAAGACAAAGCATTAGAAATTGCTAAAAAATTAGAAACCGAAATTCCTACTTCAGATTGGGCACAAGTAAGTTTATTTAAATTTCATTTAAACAATAATGATGGTGATAAGACTATAAAAGCTATGAATATAGTTATGGCAAGTGACAAAATAGACAAAAAAATAA
>JAYTPS010000070.1:0-3398 GCA_043747155.1 Flavobacterium sp.
AATAAGGCTATATGCCGTAGATGAAAATCTTTAGTCCTGCTTCGGTGGGACTTTTTTATGTAGATAACTTTTTAAAACTCTAACAAAACTTTAAATAAACATAACATCAAAAAAGTATCTTTGTAAAAGTTTAATTTTAACTCGCAAAATGAAGACAAACACTCAACAACTACACGATTTTTCAACACAAGTACGAAGAGACATTCTAAGAATGGTTCACGCAGTAAATTCTGGTCATCCTGGTGGTTCACTTGGTTGTACAGAATTTTTAGTAGCATTGTATCAAGAAATTATGGACAGAAAAGAAGGATTTGATATGAACGGAATTGGAGAAGATTTATTTTTTCTATCTAACGGTCATATTTCTCCTGTTTTTTACAGCGTTTTAGCCAGAAGCGGTTATTTTCCAGTTTCAGAATTGGCAACTTTTAGAAAACTAAACACTCGTTTGCAAGGTCATCCAACAACTCACGAAGGTTTACCTGGAGTAAGAATTGCATCTGGTTCTTTAGGACAAGGAATGTCGGTTGCAATTGGTGCAGCACAAGCAAAAAAACTTAATCATTGCAATCATTTAATTTATTCGCTTCATGGTGATGGCGAATTGCAAGAAGGTCAAAATTGGGAAGCAATTATGTATGCTTCAGCCAAGAAAGTTGATAATTTAATTGCTACTATTGACTTAAACGGAAAGCAAATTGATGGTTCTACCGATGAAGTTTTACCAATGGGAAGCATTAGAGCAAAATTTGAAGCGTTTGATTGGGATGTTCTAGAAATAAAAGAAGGAAACAATATTGAAGCTATAATTGCTGGTATGAATGATGCAAAATCTAGAACTGCTAAAGGAAAACCAGTTTGTGTTTTATTACATACCGAAATGGGAAATGGTGTAGATTATATGATGTACAGTCACGCTTGGCACGGAAAAGCACCTAATGATGCGCAACTTGAAACTGCTTTGACACAAAATTTAGAAACTTTAGGAGATTATTAATTTTAGATTTAATTTAAAAAGATACTGAAATAAATTCAGCATAAAATGAAAAAATATATAAATACAGGAAGTAAAGATACACGTTCAGGATTTGGCGCAGGAATGACCGAATTGGGACATAAAAATAAAAATGTAGTTGCACTTTGTGCCGACTTAATTGGTTCCTTAAAATTTGATGATTTCAAGAAAAATCACCCAGAACGTTTTTTTCAAATTGGAATTGCAGAAGCTAATATGATTGGAATTGCTGCAGGATTAACAATTGGAGGAAAAATTCCGTTTACAGGAACATTTGCTAACTTTTCTACTGGAAGAGTTTACGATCAAATTCGTCAAAGTGTTGCTTATTCTGATAAAAATGTGAAAATTTGTGCATCTCACGCAGGATTAACTCTTGGTGAAGATGGCGCAACACATCAAATTCTAGAAGATATTGGACTTATGAAAATGTTGCCAGGAATGACCGTAATTAATACTTGCGATTACAATCAAACAAAAGCTGCAACACTAGCAATTGCAGATCATCATGGTCCAGTTTATTTACGTTTTGGTCGTCCAGTTGTGCCAAATTTTATGCCAGCTGATGAAGAATTTGTAATTGGAAAAGCAATTGTTTTAAACGAAGGAAAAGATGTAACAATTATTGCAACAGGACATTTAGTTTGGGAAGCATTACTTGCCGCAGAAGCGCTTGAAGCAAAAGGAATTTCGGCAGAAGTGATTAATATTCATACCATAAAACCACTTGACGAAGAAGCAATTTTGAAATCAATTTCTAAAACTGGTTGTGTTGTAACAGCAGAAGAACATAATATTCTTGGTGGATTGGGTGAAAGTGTTGCTAGAACATTGGCTTTAAAAAATCCAACACCGCAGGAATTTGTAGCGGTTCAAGATTCATTTGGCGAAAGTGGAACTCCAGAGCAATTAATGGATAAATATAAACTTAACAATCAAGCTATAATTGAAGCTGTTGAAAGGGTTATTAAAAGAAAATAACATCAATTTAGTTTATACAAAAAATCCCATTTCGATTGAAGTGGGATTTTTTTGTACTATATCTTAAGTTTTAAAAACTTTTAATGACATGCAGGGTCAAGATGTTTTTTAACTCTATTAGCTGTAGTAATGTTTCCACTACAATCAGGAATTAATAAAAATGGAATTATATTACCACTAGCATCTTTAATTTCATTTTTTGTTAGAACTCTATCATCATCATCATCAACATCAAAATAATTTGGAACATCATCACCATCTGAATCATAATCTATTGGATCATAAAAAGGTGGTGCATCCACAGGAACTTCATCCTTAGATAATATTCCGTCACCATCATGATCTCTATAATTTAATTCATACAATTTAAAACTAAAAACCAATGTAGAATAAGCAGGAAGAACTCCAGCTGAAGTATTATAATATCCTACCCCAGATGGTAAAAACATTACTCCTGCACCATAATTTTCAAATTGCACAGGATTTGGTCCAGGAGTTGCATCATAAGTTCCTGTTTTAAAATAAGGCATTATTTCACTCCAACCAGCGACCAAATCTTCTAGTTTAAACCAAACTGGATTTTGTGCAAAGTCAAATTGAGTTCCTTTAATAGTTTCAACACCTCGATAACTTACATGAACAGAATCAACTGCAGTAGGTCTTTCATTATCACCTTCTCTTAATTTTAAATAATAAATTTTATAATCAACTCCTTGAATTTCACTATTATACATTTTAAATTGTAAAGGATATTCAGTTTGTAGTCGAATTGACAGTTGAGTTCCTCCATCAGGAATTTTAGTGAATGAAACATTATATTCTGCATCAACAGTCATATAATGGGTGTCAATAAATTTATTAATAGAATCTAAATCTTTTGTATATTGCTCAGAATAATCTCTTAAAGCCACAGTTGGGTTGGGATTATCCTTAGAGCACGAAAAAAGTGTAGTGATAATTAGGAAAGTAAAAATAATTTTATAAAACTTGTTCATTATTCTATTTTTTTAGGCCGCAATATACAATATTGATTTATTTTTGTAAATATTTTAACGTCGATTTTAGATAAATTTATGAGAGTTGATAAATACTTATGGTGTGTTCGATATTATAAAACCCGAAATATGGTTACAGAAGCATGTAAAAAAAATCATATTACAGTTAATGGTCAAGTTGCAAAAGCTTCAAAAGAAGTTTTTGCAAGTGATAAAATAACTTTCCGTAAAGACCAAATTATCCATTTAATTTCAGTTTTAGATGTTCCTGAAAACAGAGTTGGAGCCAAACTTGTTGATATATATAGAAAAGATGAAACTCCTGCAGAATCATTTGCACATTTGGAACTATTAAAATTATCTAAAGAGCATTATCGAAAAACTGGAACTGGTCGTCCAACAAAAAA
>JAYTPS010000071.1:0-3775 GCA_043747155.1 Flavobacterium sp.
TAAAAAATAAAAATGCAGCAATGAAAAATAAAATAAACAGTATAATTTTAGTAGTAGCATTAACTTTTTTTACCCAAAACACAATTGCTCAACAACATATAAATAGTTGGTTCAGAACCACATTGAGTATTCCTGTTACCGAAAAAATAAAAACGGATATCGAGTTGCAACACCGCAGGCAAAATGATTTCGAAAGTGATAATCTTTTCGATAAAAGCCTAATGTACACCTTTAGAACTTGGGTGTATTTCAAACAAAACAAAGATGTAGTTTATGCCATATCGCCGTTTGCCTATTTCTCAAATTACAAAATCATACAAAAAGAAAGTGATGCAGTCGCAAAACCCACAAACGAATACCGTTTTTCCGTATCGATAGAATTGCAACACGAATTGGCTAATAAATTTTTCGTTGTAGACAGAACTGCTTTAGAATATAGAGTTTTTGAAGGTTCGGTTGAAAATGTAATTCGTTTACGTAATCGTTTAGCTTTTAGATATGATTTTAATTCAAAATTCAATACGACGGTTGGGGATGAAATATTTATTAATGCATCTGGAACAGATGCGCAGCATATTTTTGACCATGACAGATTGTTTGCCAATTTTTCATTCAAACCAAAACCTGCAGTAAAGTTTGACATTGGATATATTTATATTTCAAGATTACCAAAAACCAATACCGATTTAATAGAAGAAAGTAATTTTTATTTGAATTTTACATGTACACTTCAAAAGAAGAAGCCAAAATTAGATAGGGCAGTTATATAATAATTAAGAACTTACAAGTTCAGCAAGTTTTGACGCAATAACGATTGACTAACACTTTCATTTTTCAAAACTGCTTAATACGGTTTGCAAACATAAACAACACGCATTGCAATCTTTTTAAATAATCATTGCAATCCTGTTTTACAATCATTTCAATCCCCATAAATAACCATTGCAAACACCTCAATAATCATTGCAATGCCCCACAATAATCATTGCAATTCAATTGCAATTCCCTCAATACCTATTGCAAACTAGCTTAACGCACATTGCAAAACCAATTGCAATGGAATTGCAATCCTATTTAATCACGTTTGCAAACTGTTAAAAATTAAAAGCAAAATCCATTTATATAATACTATTCTTTAGTATTTTTAGAGATTAAAATCCTTAACAGTTTGCAATGCCCATATTTCAAAATTCAGTAATATCAAAATACTTAAAAAGTCAAGATAAAACACTACTTGCAAAACGATGGAATGATTACAAAAATCATTTTCACAATGTTACTATTCAAGACAATATTAGAAACAGCAAAGAGGAACAATATCAGGGAGAATTTCTAATTGATTTATTCGTTGCAATCTTGGGTTATACAAAAAACCCTCAACCAAATTTTAACCTTACAACTGAATATAAAAACGTTAAAGACAGTAAAAAAGCCGATGGAGCTATATTGATAGATGATAAAGTTAGAGCTGTAATTGAACTCAAAGGAACAAACACAACTGATTTAGGAAAAATAGAAACACAAGCATTTGGGTATAAAAATAATCAACCCGATTGTATCTATATAATAACTTCAAATTTTGAAAAATTACGGTTCTATATTGATAATGCAATTGAGCATTTAGAGTTCAATTTATTTACCTTATCAGAAAAAGAATTTGAACTACTGCATTTGTGTTTAGCACATGAAAACCTTTCAAAAGGTATAGCAAAGAGCATCAAAGAGGAATCAGTTAGCCAAGAAGACGTTATTACCAAAAAACTTTATAAAGACTATTCACTTTTTAAACGTGAACTATATCATAATTTAGTGGCATTAAATCCTGAATATGAACCAGTAGAACTTTTCAACAAATCGCAAAAGTTACTAGATAGGTTTCTATTTATATTCTTTGCCGAAGACCGCAACTTATTGCCAACTAATTTAATTTTCCGTATAAACAAAGAATGGCAAAACCTACGTTTAATGCGTATTGAAGTTTCACTATACGATAGATATAAAGTATATTTTAATGACTTAAATAGTGGAGCAAAAGTAGTGTTGCCTGCTTTTTCTGAAACCGCAAGTAAACAAATTGAAGAACATCAAATATTTGCCTACAATGGTGGGTTATTTAAAGCCGATGAAATTTTAGATAACATTAAAATTGACGATTCTGTTTTATTCAAGTATACTGAAAATTTAAGCAATTACGATTTTGCAAGCGAGGTTGATGTCAATATATTAGGTCATATTTTTGAAAATTCATTGAATGAATTAGACGAAATAAAAGCCGAACTAGAGGGAGAAGTAATAGACAAAACCAAAACCAAACGGAAAAAAGACGGTGTTTTTTACACACCAAAATACATTACAAAATACATTGTTGATAATACCATTGGTAAACTTTGCACCGATAAAAAAGCCGAGTTTAAAATAATTGAAGAAGATTATTTTACCGACAAAAAAAGAACCAAAACAACCAAACAGCCACTATTAGAAAAAGTAACCAATTACCGTAACTGGTTATTGCAAATTACCATTTGCGACCCAGCATGCGGAAGTGGTGCATTTTTGAACCAAGCATTAGATTTTCTAATTAATGAACACAGATATATTGATGAATTGCAAGCCAAGTTGTTTGGAGATGCAATGGTGTTAAGTGATGTTGAAAAAAGCATATTAGAAAACAATTTGTTTGGAGTTGACTTGAATGAGGAAAGTGTTGAGATTGCAAAGCTTTCATTGTGGTTAAGAACAGCACAACCGAACAGAAAATTAAATGATCTAAACAATAATATTAAATGTGGAAACTCACTTATAGACGATGCTGCAATTGCCGGAGAAAAAGCGTTTAACTGGCAAACGGCGTTTCCCAAAATATTTGAAAAAGGTGGTTTTGATGTAATTATTGGGAATCCGCCTTATGTAAGACAAGAACTGTTTAAAGAATTTTCAAATTATTTCATTAAAGAATACAAATCTTATTCAGGTAAAGCCGATTTATTCATTTATTTCTATGAAAAATCATTAAGAATAGTTAAACAAAATGGATTAGTTTCTTTTATTAGTTCAGGTAAATTTTTAGAAGCAAGTTATGGAAAACCGTTAATAAAATTGATTGTTGAAAACTCTCAATTAATTGAAATTATTGACTTCAAAGATTTAAACATTTTTGAGGGGATTTCAGCATATCCATTAATTTTCACTTTTAAAAAAAATAATAATTCTGAAAAATATATTTTTAACTATAAAGATGCTACAAAAATCAATGTTAAAAGTTTAAATGAAATTGTTCAAAATATTGAGTTTGAAAAAATTGAAATTGAAGATTTTGTAAATAATGATTTTAAATTTCTTGACACATCGGTTTCAAATTTAATATCGAAGATCGAAACAAGCTCTATAAAATTAGAGGATATGAGTTTATTACCATTAGTTGGAGTTAAAACTGGTTTCAATGATGGATTTGTTAAATCAGGAACAAAATATTCAAGAGATTATATTTTCGGAAGAGATATAAAAAAATATGCGCCACTTACTTCAGATACAAAAATATTTTTTCCTTACGAATTTGAAAGTGAAAAATATGAACTTATAAGTGATAAATCAATTGAATTAAACGAATTAATTCAACGAGAAAATTTAGAAAAAAGAGCTATTATTAAAGATGGAATTCTTAACGGAACTAAAAAATGGTTTGAGTTTCAACAAATTAATAGAAAACTAAATTTTGATAATGAATACATCATTTATCCTAATGTTTCTTTAGGAAGTAATTTCACTTTATCAAGTG
>JAYTPS010000072.1:0-6453 GCA_043747155.1 Flavobacterium sp.
GATTATCATGCAGCATTACGTCAGCAAATACTAGGTTTGCGCGAAATGAATGAGCAAATGAGTAAAGAAACTTTAAATCTTACCAAAGCACTGAAAGGCGATAGTAAAATGCAAGGTAATTGGGGTGAACTTATATTGGAAAGAGTTTTAGAAAAATCAGGATTAGAAAAAGATAGAGAATATTTTGTGCAACAAAGTTTTATTACCGAAGAAGGAAATAGAGTTTTTCCTGATGTAATTATTAATCTACCAGATGGGAAGAAAATGATTGTAGATTCTAAAGTTACTTTAACTGCTTATGAACGATACATCAACGAAGATGATGATGCTTCTAAATTACAACATTTAAAAGAACATGTACTTTCAATAAACCGTCATGTAGAACAATTGGGTAACAAGAATTATCAGGATTTATATCAAATGGAAAGTCCCGATTTTGTACTTTTATTTATTCCCATAGAATCAGCATTTGCCATAGCATTAAATGAAGATACTAGCTTGTATAACAAAGCATTTGAAAAAAATATTGTTATTGTTACACCATCAACATTACTTGCTACTTTGCGAACAATTGATAGCATGTGGGCAAACCAAAAACAACAAGAAAACGCTTTAGAAATTGCTCGTCAAGCTGGAGCATTATATGATAAATTTGAAGGTTTTGTTGTTGATTTAGTAAAAATTGGTAAAAAAATGGACGAAGCCAAAATAGAATATCAAGGAGCAATGAATAAACTTGTTGACGGAAAAGGAAACTTAATTACAAGCGTTGAAAAATTAAAAAAAATGGGAGCAAAAGCCAAAAAATCACTTCCAGAGAATATCATAAACAGAGCAAATTCAATTGAAAACTCTGAAGAATCTAAAATAAATTTAACCCAATCTGAAAATTAATTCAGATTACAAATCAATAAATTATGTTACGTAAAGTTATTATCTATTTTGTTTTAGCAATTGCTTTAATATTAACTGCTTATTTTTCTTTTGTTTATTACGCAACTTATAGTGAAGGAAATAGATCTGGTGAGCTAATAAAATTTAGTAAAAAAGGATATGTTTTTAAAACTTGGGAAGGCGAATTGAGTCAAGGAATTTCTGGAGCACAAATTTTTAAGTTTTCTATAATGGATGGCGATCAAAGCGTGATTCAACAAATGAAAGATTTACAAGGCGAATATGTAAAAGTTACATATATAGAACGATACAGAACATTTCCGTGGTGGGGTGAAACTAATTATTATATAAAAGAAGTTGTAAAAGAAGATTCTCCTTTTAAAGTAAAATAAATGGAATCATTATTTAAAACTGTAAAATCATCAAAAATTACAATTTCGGAATTAATGCTGCCATCGCACACAAATTTTTCAGGAAAAATTCATGGTGGTTATATTTTATCATTGTTGGATCAAATTGCATTTGCTTGTGCAAGTAAATATTCTGGTTTTTACTGTGTTACAGCATCGGTTGATACTGTTGATTTTTTAAATCCTATAGAAGTTGGCGAGTTAGTTACAATGAAAGCCAGTATAAATTATGTAGGAAAAAGTTCTATGATTGTAGGAATACGAGTTGAATCAGAAAACATTCAAACCGGAAAAATTAAACATTGTAATTCTAGTTTTTTTACTATGGTTGCCAAAGATAAAAATGGAAATAATACTAAAGTTCCAGGATTAATATTGTCAAATTTCATTGATGTACGCAGGTTTTTTTATGCAGTAAAAATAATTGAATCTAAAAATGATAAAAAGCAACACGAAGAAATATTCGACTACAAATCTGAAAAAGCTTTATCAGAATTAAAAAACTACAATGTTAAACTCGAAATTAATTAATAATATAATTCATTATTATGAATTATTATGCATATTTCTGATAACATAATGTAATTATTTTTAGGATATTATAATTTTTTTCTTATTTTTGAAACGCAATATAATTTTATCTATGAAAATAAATTACACCTCATTTCTTGTTATCCTACTTTTCTCTTTATTTATTCAATCTTGTACGGATAAAGATGATGTTTACACACCAATTTCTCCAGTAGAAGTTGATTTAACTTTAGTACCTTACGGAAAATTATCTGATTATAATTTTTTTGAAGGTGCATTAAAAGATCAAATTCCTGCTTTAAATGTTCTTCCTTATGAACCAGCATCTTCATTATTTACAGATTATGCTCATAAAAAAAGATTTGTATGGATGCCATTAAACTCAAGAGCAACTTTCACAAGTGATACTAAAGTGCTAGATTTACCTGTTGGAGCAGCTTTGATAAAAACTTTTTATTATGATAATGTTCAAAATGTAACACCAGTTGGCGCTACTAGAATTATTGAAACTCGAGTAATGATAAGAAAGGAATCTGGTTGGATTTTTGCAGATTATATATGGAATGCTGACCAAACAGAAGCTTTTTATAGTGTTGCAGGAAGCTTTACCGAAATAAGTTGGAAAGACGAAAATGAAGTAATTAAAACTACAAATTACAGAATTCCATCCGAAGAGCAATGTATAGTTTGTCATAAAGCTAAAGAAATCGTTGCTGGTGAAGAAGTTACAGTTCATATTCCAATTGGTATTAAACCTCAAAATTTGAATTTTAATTATAATTATGGTACAGCTTCTAAAAACCAATTAACTAAATGGGTTGAAGTTGGTTACTTAGAAAATAATTTTACATTACCATCTGCTGATAATTCAACGATTGATTATACTGATACTTCTAAATCGATAGATCAAAGAGCACGATCTTATGTTGATATAAATTGTGCACATTGTCACCAAACTGACAGACATTGTGATTATAGACCAATGAGATTTGCTTACAGTGAAACTGCTAACAATAGAGCAAATATGGGAGTTTGCGTTGAAACACAAGACATGCAAGATTTTGATCCAGCTTTAAGTAAAATTGTAAATCCTGGAAATATTAATCGCTCCATGATGTATCACAGATTAAACACTACAAATGAAAGTTTTAGAATGCCGCTTCATGGACGAACAATTATTCATGATGAAGGAGTTGCTTTAATAGAACAATGGATTAACTCATTAGAATCTTGTCCATAATAAATTTTAAAAAAAACAAACAAACTATAAAAATGAAAAAAATTACTCTACTATTAATTCTAATCTCACAATTTTCGTTTGCGCAAAATTCATGTGCAACTGCAATGCCAATAACAAGTGCAGGAACATTTGTGGTCGATGTAATAAATGGATCACCAACAACTGTGGCATGTTTTGGCTCAGGTACAGTTACTGCTGCTGAATGGTATACCTATACTCCAACTCAAAATTATGCAGTTACCGTAACAACCGATTTAACAATAAATATATGTAAAGACACACGTTTTCAAGTTTATACTGGAACTTGTGCTGGTTTAACATGTCTTGTCGGCGACGATGATGCTGGAGTTATTGCTTGTAATTCTGGCAATACTAACTCTTATTTATCAACTGTAACTTTTAATGCTACAGCAGGAACAACTTATTATATCGCTTTTGAAAACAGATACCAATCAACTGGATTTACTTTTCAAGTAATTGAAAATACTATTGTTTCTCCTCCAGCTGGTCCAGTAAGTTTTACTAATCAAACAATTGGTACAATAAATAGTACCTATAATTTATGTGTTGTAGACATTAATGGTGATTATCGTGATGATATTGTGGGTGTTAGTGCTTCAAATATTAGAACTCATGTTCAAAATGGAACTGGCGGATTTACTATGACAGATATTCCAACAACAACTGCAGATTTTTTACCTTCTTGGAGTTTAGCTTCTGGAGATTACAATAAAGATGGAATAAATGATTTACTTTATGGAAACGGAAGTGGTTTAACTTTCATGAAATCTAATGTTACAGGAACTATCTTTACAGAAGATTCTCCAGGACAATATATTTTCTGTCAAAGAACAAATTTTATTGATATAAATAATGATGGTCATTTGGATGCTTTTTCATGTCATGATGTTGATCCAAATGTTTATTATTTAAATAACGGAAATGGTCTTTTTACCTACTATCAATCAGGAATAACTCCTGGTGCTTATTCTCTTGGGCTTAGTGCAAATGGAGGAAACTATGGTTCAATTTGGATAGATTATGATAATGATCGTGATTTAGATTTGTTTATTGCAAAATGTGGAAGTGTTCCTCCAGATGAATTGCATAGAAATAACGGAAACGGAACTTTCTCTGACATATCAGTTGAAATGAATTTATATGACGCTGGTCAATCTTGGTCTTCTGCTTGGGCAGATTATGATAATGATGGCGATATGGATGTTTTAGTCGGTGCAAGTTCTGGAGCACATAAATTAAAAAGAAATAATCTAGACACTACAAACACTATTGAAGAACCATTTACAGATGTTACAGCAGGTTCTGGTTGGGATACAAATACTAGTACTAACATTGAACACATTGCTTACGATTTTGACAATGATGGTTTTATAGATTTTATGGGTGGTGGAAACAAAATTATGTATAATCAAGGAGGAACAGGAGTTTTTGTTCCATTTACTCATGGTTTTGGTGTAAGTGCTGTTGGTGATTTAAATAATGATGGATTTTTAGATTTACAATCAGGAACAACTTTAAGAATTAACAGTGGTAACACTAATAATTGGATTAAATTTTCTTTACAAGGAATTGCTAGTAATAGTAATGGAATTGGAGCAAGAGTTGAAATTTATGGCGCTTTTGGTAAACAAATTAGAGATGTTAGAAGTGGTGAAGGTTTTAAATACATGAGCACATTGAACGTGCATTTTGGAATTGGTCAAGCAACTGCTATTACTCAAGTTATTGTAAGATGGCCATCTGGAACAGTTGATATTATAAACAATCCAACAATTAATCAAAAGTTTCATATTGTAGAAGGTTCAACTTTAGCTATTGATAATTATACAAATTCTGAATTTAGTTTATATCCAAATCCAGTAAAAAACATATTAAATATAAAAGCCAATGATAATTTAACTTTTAAATCTGCTCAAGTTTATGATTTAAATGGACGATTAATAATCAAATCAGAACTTAAAAATCCTACAATAAATTTAGAATCACTAATGAGTGGTACTTATATTTTATTATTAACAGATGAAAACGGAAAAGATTACTCTCAAAAATTCCTAAAAGAATAAAAAACTATATTAAAATGAAAAAAACAACTTTTATCATTGCATTTTGTTTGATTACACAATTTGCGCTTTCTCAAAATACTTGTGCAACAGCTGTTCCCATAAACATTGGTGGTTCTTATGTAGTAGGTGTAATTAATGGCGCATTACCTTCACCAATTTGTGCCGATAATGGTACTGGCGCAACTTTTGGAGAATGGTATGTTTACACACCAACACAAAATTACACAATAACTATAAGCACTGATATTGCTGCAAATACTCCACGAGTTGACACACGATTTCATGTATACTCAGGAACTTGTTCAACATTAAATTGTTATTCTGGAGATGATGATTCAGGAGCATCTTATTCGTCCTATAAAACTTTTAATGTATTTGCAGGTACATCTTATATTATTGCTTGGGATAATAAGTGGACTTCAAATGGATTTACTTTTGTATTAACAGAAAATACTTTTGTACCCGAAGTACCTACTCCTATATCGTATACAAGTCAAAATATTACCACAATTAACAGTACTTATAATTTATGTATTGTTGATATGAATGGAGATCATAAAGATGATATTGTTGGTGTTAGTGCTAATAATTTAAGAATTCATAATCAAGGTGCAGCTGGAGCATTAACAGTTGCAAATTATGCAATAACTGGAACAAGTAAAATGCCTTCTTGGAGTATTGCTGCTGGTGATTATAATAAAGATGGATTTAATGATTTGTTACTTGGTAGTGGTGACGGACTTTCTTTTTGGAAATCAAATAATACAGGTACAGCATACACAAGTGCTACTCCTGGACAATACATTTTCTGTCAAAGAACTAACTTTATTGACATTAATAATGATGGACATTTAGATGCATTTTCATGTCATGATGTTGCGCCAAATGTATATTATTTAAATAACGGAACTGGTAATTTTACCTATTATCAATCAGGTGTTACAGCTGGAGCTTATTCTTTAGGAGTAACTCCTGGAGGAGGAAATTATGCTTCACTTTGGACTGATTATGACAATGATGGTGATAATGATATGTTTATTTCTAAATGTTCTGGACCGCCATGTGAACTTCATAGAAATGATGGTGGTGGCGTTTTTACAGATATTTCGGCTATTGCTCAAATAAATGTTACACCAATACAATCTTGGTCATCAGCAATTGCTGATTTTGATAATGATGGCGATATGGATATTTTAATTGGTTCTAACGGAAGTGTGGGAAATAAATTTTTCTTGAACAACCTTAATACTTCAAATAGTGTTGAAGAACCATTTACAAATATTACCGCAGGTTC
>JAYTPS010000073.1:0-3538 GCA_043747155.1 Flavobacterium sp.
ATTCACAATCAGCGAAGAGCAATTTTGTGTCAAGCTTTTCAAGATATTTCTGATTTTATAAATACACCTTTAAAAAATTTAGGGAATACAAACAAAGTAAAAATATGGATTCGAAGTCCTATTGCACTAAGTTTACCTGCAAACGCTGGAGGTGCAGCAAGTGCTTTTTATAATATTCCTTTGGATGGCGTAATTTCTTCAATGGGTGCACCTATTCGAGGTATTGTAGATAATGAGATTTGGAAAACCATTCATACAGGTACGAATTCATTTAACAATACTGTTTTTCCAATTATTAGCACACAAACTAATTCTGGTTTTTATCATGGTTGGGCATGTTTCAATTTTGCAGGAACTGTAAATTGGAATTTAGATTACAACAAATATGACTCTTCAACAGCTTATCCTCTTAATTATATTGATTTCTACTCAACTATCATCCACGAAATTACTCATGCGTTAGGATTTAATAGTTTACTTAATTATAACGGAGAAAGCAATCAATTCATCAATTCAAATGGTCTTAGATTCGGAAGATATTTTACACGTTATGACAAAAATTTAAAGACAAGTTCAAATATATCTCTAATAACTAATATTCCAGCGACTGGAGGTCAAATGTATGATTTTAGTTTTAATGCAAGTGTTCCTTCAAATTCTTTATATCCTAACTGTAGTTTAACACCGCCTATATATAATGGTAATAGTGGTGCATTTAATTGTCTAACATCATTAAAATATGTTGGTAGTACAACAGTTCCTGTTTATAATTCACCTTGTTTTGAAAATGGAAGTAGTTTAAGTCATTTTGAAGATGCTTGTTATATGGGAAATTCAAATGACCAGTATTTTATGATGAGCGAAAGAGCTTCTGGTCTTTTTGCAAAAAGAACATTAACAACCGAAGAAAGAGAAGTTTTATGTGATATTGGATACAGTGTGAACGGCACTTTTGGCAGTTCTAGTAATTTCACCTATAAAAATTATGGTATTACGGCTTGCTCTGGTATCACGGTTGCTGGGGTAAATGATGGATTTACAACTACTGGAACTTATGCTTTTCAAGGTAATTCAGGAACTGACATTACTATTAGCGGTATTCTAAATAATGATTTTACTGGAGGATCTACTGCAAATTTACGATTTGAATTTGTTCAAGACTTATATGACCCAAATGCAATTTTTTCAGCAACTAATGGTTCTAATACTACTCCATTTACAATAAAGTCATATGTTCCAGGATTACATTTATTACGTTATGTTCCATTTGATAATTTAACCAATCAAAGAGGTAATATAACTTATATTTATGTCAGTGTATTAAATAATTGTGCAATAAGCAATCCTTGCAGTTTAGTAAAGAACGGTAATTTTGAAGACCATAATTATGCTCCTAATTATTCTAGTCAAATATACAAAGCATGTGGATGGCAAAATGCAAGTTATCAAACATCTTCTGAATATTTTAATTCTGATGCTACAAGTGTTTCTTTGGGCATTCCTTCAAATATGTTTGGAAATCAAACAGATAAAATTGCAGGAAATCATGCTTATTCAGGCATGTTTATATCACCAAACAGACCAACTTTACTTGAAAACATTTACAGTGAACCAATAAAAACAGAATTATTAAATTCTTTACTACCAAATACGCAATATCAATTAACTTTTGATGTTTCAATGGCTGATAATTACTTAACATATGCAATCAAGTTTCAAGCATTTATAACTGATACAAATTTAGAATTAACCACTGGTGGCATAATACCAATTTCAAACATAACTTCAGATAAAGTATTTTTAATTAATTCAACATTTTCAGGTTCTACCTCTGCAAATATTTGGGAAACAATTACTTTTACATTCACAACAGGCAATAATGCTAATTTAAAATATCTTTATATTGGAGGATTAAATAATGTTCAATTTCAAGGTACTGGACAAAGCTACTATTATCTTGATAATGTAAATTTAACACGTGTTTTAACACCAAATTATTTAGATGCAATAAATGATGATTTCACTAGTATGCCTATAAATAGTAGCACTGGTGGTATAACTCTTAGCGTTTTTAGTAATGATTTAATTAATGGTTCATTAATTTCAAGTGCTACTGTAAATAATATAACTGTAAGTTTAGTTAGCCCAAGTCCAATTTCTGGAGCTTCAATTAATAATCAAGGAGTTTTATCAATTCCTGCTGGAACAGCGGTTGGTAGTTACACTTTTACATACAAAATTGAAACCATTGGAAATTGTAACTCTTTTGATACTGCAAGTATTATAGTTTATGTATCAAATTTTAATCCTACTCCAAATATTTCAACCTCTATAAGAGCTAATAATGGAGTTGCTATTGTAGATTTGCAAAGTACAAACAAAATAATCATTTCGGGATCTTTTACAAAATATAACAATATATTAAAAAACAGATTTGCTCGTTTAAATAATAATTTAACACTTGACACAGATTTTTTATCATCAGGAGCAACACCAACAAGTCAGCCACCACGTGACTTGGTAGTTCAAAGTGACGATAAAATAATTGTTGTAGGTGCTTTTTCGGGCTTTAGCGGTGGTAGCAATGGATACGGTATTGCAAGATTAAATGCTGATGGAAGTATTGATAACAGTTTTAATGTAGGAGGAACTGGTATTAGTTTAGTAAATTATGTTGCTTACACTTGCGCAATACAGCAAAATGGTAAAATTTTGGTTGGTGGACAATTTGGCTCATATAATGGTGTAAGTTGTGGAAGTTTGATAAGATTAAATAACAATGGTACTATTGATACAAGTTTTTCATTTCCAAATTATCCATCTTCATGGGTGCATAAAATATTAATTCAACCAGATGGAAAAATATTAGTTGAAGGACGTTTTGGTTTTGCTTATACTGATTCAACTAATAGACATTTGATTAGATTAAACTCTGATGGCAGTTTAGACAATACATTTACAAGTGGCTATACTGGTCCAACAGGTAATACTACAAGTGTTGTATATAGTAATGTTATTACTTTGCAAAATATGGTTCTTCAGGCGGACGGAAAAATAATTATTACAGGATCATTTACTAATTATAATGGTTTAACTACAAGTAATATTTTACGCCTTATGACTAACGGTTCTATTGACCCTACATTTTATTCTTATGGCACCGATAGAGCTATTTATGGAATAGATATTGAACCTAGTAGTAATAAATTAATTATTTCAGGAGAGTTTACCACATTCAATGGAGGTTCAGTACCAAAAATAATCCGTTTAAATACTAACGGAACTTTAGATAATACTTTTAATGTTGGTCTTGGAACAATGGAAACACCTACCAATACAACATGCTTTTATTGCTTCAATTACGTTCAGGATTTAAAAAGACAACCTGATGGAAAGATTATAGTTGGAGGTCATTTTACCTCTTTTAATAATATTACAGCTGGTAATATTACTAGAATATATGGTAATTCAGGACTACAAGCAAAGAACAATATAGTTGAATATATAAGCGAACCTGAAATAAATATTAATATTGACA
>JAYTPS010000074.1:0-3266 GCA_043747155.1 Flavobacterium sp.
TCAAAAACCACTTAATAAAAACTGGTTTACAAGGTCGAATTCCACATGCTCAATTATTTATTGGTCCAGAAGGAAGCGGTACATTGGCTATGGCAATCGCTTATGCTCAGTATATAGTATGTGTAAACTCTGATAAAGAAAATACTAACGGAAACGAATCGTGTAATTTAAAATTCAATCAACTTTCGCATCCTGATTTACATTTTATTTATCCTACAGTTGCTACTGATGATGTAAAAACCAAACCAAAAAGCATTGATTTTATTCAAGATTGGAGACAATTTGTTTCTAAAAACGCTTATGGCGGATTGTTCGATTGGTATAAAATTCTTGGCGTTCAGAATAAACAAGGAGAAATTCGTGTTGATGATGCTCAAGAAATTATAAAAACATTGGCTTTAAAATCATTTGAAGGTGGTTACAAAATAATGATTGTTTGGATGGCAGATAAGATGAATATTGCTGCGTCTAACAAATTATTGAAATTACTTGAAGAACCAACAGACAAGACAGTTTTTATACTAATTTCTGAAAACGAAGAAGATATAATTCAAACCATTAGGTCTAGATGTCAAGTGCTTCATTTTAATGCTTTGCCCGAAGTAGAAATTGCTAATGCATTAATAATAAACAACTCTGTTGAAGATAAAATTGCTAAAAAAATTGCGCAT
The DNA here is from genome assembly GCA_043747155.1 of Flavobacterium sp. Lineage (GTDB taxonomy): Bacteria > Bacteroidota > Bacteroidia > Flavobacteriales > Flavobacteriaceae > Flavobacterium. The sequence goes on from JAYTPS010000074.1 coordinate 672, forward strand.
CAAGCACAAGGAAATTATAATAAAGCATTACACATTTTAAGTGAAGATAATGATGATTATGCTTTTGAAAAATGGTTTGTAGATTGGGTTCGTGCCGCGTTTAGAGCCAAAGGAAATGCAACAGCAATTCTAGATTTAGTTTCTTGGAGTGAACAAATTGCAAGTTTAGGAAGAGAAGCACAGAAAAAGTTTTTAAATTATTGTATTGATATGTTTAGACAAGCTTTACTAATAAATTATCAAGCTGAAAAACTGGTTTACATTGAGCCAAGTGTTGAAAATTTTAAACTTGAAAATTTTGCTCCTTTTGTGAATGGAAATAATATTAATGAAATTTTCAAAGAACTTTCGGATGCTTCTTATCATATTGAACGTAACGGAAATGCCAAAATAATACTTACCGATTTATCTATAAAACTAACGAGATTAATTCATAAAAAATAACTTTTATTGAAATTAACTTTTGCTTACTACACCATTTTAAATAATTTACTGTTATGAATAATACTGCTTCGGTTTTGGTTTTAGTGTTTTTGGCTGTTACATTTATTATGTCGGCTCACGATAAAATTTTTCATTGGAACAATAATATTGCTTGGTTAAAACCTCATTTTGAAAAAACCATCTTGAAAAATCAAGTTAAACTAGCAACAGGAATTTTGTTGTTTTTTGAACTTATTGCTGGAATTTCATCTGTTATTGGAATTCTTGAACTTTATTTAAACGGCGGAAGAGCTTTTGGATTTTATGGTGCTGTTTTTTCATGTATTTCATTAATCTTTATGCTTTTTGGTCAACGATTGGCTAAAGATTATGATGGTGCGCGAACAATTGCGATATATTTTATTCCTGCAATTTTAGCAGTTTATTGGTTGAGTTAAAAGTTGACAAAATTATAACTTTGCATTTTATTATTTTAACCTTAGCTCAAACTAGCTTTAAACATTCTTAATTCTTCCCAAGAAAATGCATCGCCAAGTTGTTCTTTCAATGGTGTTAAAGATTCTTCTTTGTAGCCATAAAACGCTTTAGTTAGTGATTCTATTTTTTCTTGTGGCATGATGTCGTTTATGCTAACGGCTTTATCTTGAATAAGTTTTGTAAAATGTACAAGAATTGTACCTTCTGTTAATTTTCGCAAGTTGGCAATTTCTGATATAGAATTTTTTTCAACCCACAATTCATAAGTAATTAATGTTGTGGCTTTTTTAGGAGTTTTATCAGTATTTTTTTTCTTTGGCAAATAATAACTAACATCTTCTTTTTCTTCAATTAGATTGATATTGTTGTTTTTATAATCTTGATAAACTCTTTCTATTTTATTTATTCTATAAGTTTTTGTTAAAGTAGAATTTAAGGTTTCCTTACTAATTGTTTTGCGATCAATTATTGTTTCGATCATTTGCTTGGCTTTGATCAATCTTAATATTGTTTTTAGCTGTAATTCTTCTAAAACTATTAATTCATCATGAAATTGTTTTACTAATTTTATTCTTTTTACTTCTTCTATTTTATAAAGAATTTGATATTCTAATTGGTCTAGTTTTTCGAAAAAATATACATAAGCAGCATTCATTCTATCGTTTATAAATAAATAATCAATGGTTGTTGATGAAAATAGTTTACTCAATTGCGACATAAATTTATTGGCAGGATCAATTAAACTTTCGCACAATTCCATTTGTTCTGTTGCCCAATTGCTGTGTTTAGATTTTGTAGATTTATCACTTTCTAAATAACTAAATTTATGGTTGCGCCATTCTTGAGCCAAATCAATCCAATTAAAGCTATTTCGTAAATAATTGTGAATAAAATTTTGAGTTTCAAGTTGTAACTCGTGCTTTAAAGTATCAACCGATGCTTTGTTAGAAGCATAATCCATAACATCATCATCATTAGAAATACCATTCATTTGCAATGGAGAAAGCAATATTAAACCGTTTAAAGATCGCAATCGAGAAAGAGCAACATATGCTTGTCCTGGAACAAAAACTTGCGAAACATCTAATGCTGCTTTATCAAAAGTTAATCCTTGACTTTTATGAACAGTTATTGCCCAAGCCAACTTTATTGGATAATGTGTAAATGTTCCTAAAACTTGTTCTTCTATTTCTTTAGTGTTTTCATTCACAAAATAGCGAATGTTCTGCCATTCATATCGTTCTACTTCAATTGATTTATTTTCTTCAGGAAAATGAACCCAAATTTCATCATTTGATATGGATTTTATGAAACCCATTTTTCCGTTAAAATAATTTTTTTCAAATGATAAATCGTTTTTAATAAACATTACTTGTGCTCCAACTTTTAATTCTAAATTTTGTTCTAACGGAAAAATCTTATCTGGAAAATCATCAATAATTTGTGCTTTATAGGTTTTAGAATTTCCTTCTAAATCATTTAGCGATTGAGTGTTAATTGCATCAGCTTTGTTGTTGTGTGTTGTTAAAGTTATGTAACCTTGATTTGCTTTTAAATTGAAATTAGGTTGCACGTATTGGTTTAAAAAAGATATATTTTCTTTAGTTATCTTGTTGTTTCTTAGGTTGTTAAGTAATTCTATGAAAACCTCATCAGATTGTCTAAAAATTTTGG
>JAYTPS010000075.1:0-4089 GCA_043747155.1 Flavobacterium sp.
CGCGAAAACGAATCGAAAGCGCGAACCCAATTCGAACAAGTAAAACCGATGTTGGATTGTTTTCAAAGCAAATTCGGAACCTATCCTTTTTCAGAAGACGGCTACAAATTGGTGGAAACGCATTATTTAGGTATGGAACACCAAAGTGCTGTGGCATACGGAAATAAATATAAAAAAGGATATCTTGGAACGGACATGTCTGGAACTGGTGTGGGAATGTTTTTCGATTATATTACGATTCACGAAACAGGTCATGAGTGGTTTGGAAACAGTATTACAAGTAAAGATATTGCCGATATGTGGATTCATGAAGGTTTTACTCAATATACTGAAATTGTTTATGTAGAATGTCAATATGGTTATGAAAAAGCCATGAAATATTGCAAAGGATTACAAAGAAACGTTAGTAATGATAAACCAATTATTGGACCATTTGGAGTAAATCATGAAGGTTCTGGCGATATGTATTCAAAAGGTGCTTTGCTATTAAATACTTTGCGCCATGTTGTAAATAACGATGATTTATGGTGGAAAATTTTATATAAATATTCAGAAAATTATCGTCATAAAATTATTGATACTGAAACTGTTATAGCTTTTTTTAATAAAGAGAGTAATGCAAACCTTACTCCTATTTTCAATCAATATTTACGATTTAAAAATATTCCAATTTTAGAGATAAAACTTACAAAAAAGAAATTTGAATATAGATGGAAAACTGATGTTGCTGATTTTAATATGCCAGTAGATGTAAATGTTAATGGAAAAGAAACTCGATTGGAACCTACTAATAAATGGAAAAAAAGTAAATTTAAAATATTAAAACTTGATGAAATTGAAGTGCTAAAAAATGAGTTTTTTGTTAAAGTTGAAAACAATTAAATAAACATTTTAATCAATTGTTATTATATCTTGTTACTATTTAGTAATTTAGATTATACTTAAAACTATTAAATCATGGATACAACAATAAAAGCTAGAAATAAATGGGCAAATTCTCACTCAAATTACTGGTTAGATGCATTGCGAATTGCTCTTGGAATATTCTTAATCTATAAAGGTATTTCATTTATTAAAAACACCTATGAGTTTGACGGAATTGTATCCTCGGCAGAATATTTTAATGGAGGCATGATTTCGTTTCATTACATTGCTGCTGCTCATATTATGGGCGGAATTATGATTGCCTTTGGTCTTTTAACTCGTTGGGCGATTATTGCTCAATTGCCTATTTTAGTTGGAGCAGTAGTTATAAATTTCTTTGGCGAAATGAATGTTAATAATTTAATATTAGCAACTTTAACACTTGCAGTAAGTTTGTTTTTCTTGTATTTTGGCAGCGGAAAACACTCTGCTGATTATTATTTTAAAATGAATAAATAATTATTTTCCGCTTTCTTTTCGTATAATTTTTCCTGTTGGAGTTTCTTTAAATTTAGTAATAAATACAACTTCTTTTGGTCGTTCATATTTATCCAATTCATCAAAAATTGTTTTATCAATTTCAAATGAATCGCCTTCTATAACTAAAATTACTTTTTCGCCAAGTTCTTTGTCTTCTTTAGAAGATATAAAAAAACGCGAGTTTATTTTTCCGTCCAATTTTTTCTCAACTTGTTCGGGTATAATTTTTATGCCACCACTATTAATAATAGTGTCAATTCTTCCTAAAAAAACAAATTGATTTTCGTTTACAAGTTCTACCAAATCATTAGTTACAAGAACATCATCATCAATTATTGATGGTGCATGAATTGCCAAACAGTTTCTATCATCATAAGAAATAGTTACATGCGGCATTACTGTAAATGCCTTCTCGCCTACTTTCTTTGCAGCAATATGAGTTATTGTTTCTGTCATTCCATAAGTTTCGTAAACTTGTGTTGGCAGTTTTATTAACTCTTTTTCTAAAATTGAACTCACTTTTGCTCCGCCAACAATAAGTTTTTTTACATTTTTTAATTCTTTTAACGAATTTTGAGCTTGCATTGGCACCATTGCCACAAAATCATATTTTTCTTCAAGATTTTCCATAGGATGTGAAGTTGGTCCTACAAAATCTAAATCCAATCCAAGTATTATAGATCTAATGAGCATCATTTTTCCTGCAACATATTTTACAGGCAAACACTGCAATGCTCTGTTTCCGGGATGTAAATCAAAGAAATCGCCAGTAGCAATTGCTGAGTTTACCATAGCTTGCTTTTCAATTCGAATCATTTTTGGCAATCCAGTTGATCCAGAAGTTTGCATTTCTATATAAGATTTGTTGTCAAACCAATCTAAAAGAAAGTCTCCAACTGGTTTTTCAAAATCTTCACCTTCTTTTATAAAACTATAAGCAACTCTGCACAAATCTTCGCGATTTAAATGAAAACCGTTTAATTTAAAGGAGTTATGAACATTTTCGTATGTTGGATTAATCATGACTTTGGTTTAATAATGTTGATTTTGAAGCAATTTTTCCAGTAAGTTTTTCTTTCCAATTGGTCCATTTATATTTTTTAGCCAAAATGAATAAAAATATTGGATAACTTATTGCTATTGAAATAATCATTTCTTGTAAAGAGCTTGAGGTATTTTCTGCTCCCGAATATTTAAAAATTGCATCTGTTTGCAATGCCGAGTAATCTGAAGTTATTAATAATGCAGCCAATAAATTATTTCCTAAATGAAAACCTAGCGATAACTCCAAACCTTCGTCCATTAAAGTCATTATGCCAAGTAATAATCCAGTGCCAATATAAAATATCATTACTCCAAAACCAAGTTCAGCAACTTCGGGATTTGCACTATGAAATAATCCAAAAAACATTGAAGTTATAAGTAATGGCGTCCATCTATTTTTGGCTATTATTCCAATTTGTTGCATCAAATAACCTCTAAATAAATATTCTTCAAAGCCAATTTGAAAAGGAAAAAGAAACAAACTAATTATAAGTAATATTGAAAATTTAAGAGGATTAAAATTAAAAATAATGTTAGAACTATCATAATAATATGAAATTCCAAAAACAAGAAGCGACATTATAACAATTAAGCTAAACGAAAAAAATATTCTTTTATAATCAACTTTTTTTCTAGATGTTGTTAATGATAAAATACTTCTTTCATGTAAAAAACGAACTAATAAAAAAAGCAAACCTAGCAGAAATGCAAACGGAATTAAATTAACTAATAATCCCAAAATCTTGGGCATCGATTTCATTAAATCATAAGTTGCTTTGAGTTCTTCATTTGACATATAAAAAAAAGCAACAAAATTTAGTAAAAAAATACCTGTAGAAATTAATGTTGTTAATAGTACTTTCCACCAAATATTGTCTCCTTTATACGCTTGCTCAATAAACATAATTTTAATTTTTTTTACGATTTTCTTACCTTACTTTTACTTCGACTAAAATACAACTTTTATAACAAAAATTATAAAAAAACATGATTACAATTTATCACAATCCGAGATGTGGAAAATCTAGAGAGTGTCTTTGCTTTTTAGAAAATTCTAATCATCAATATAAAGTTATAAAATATCTTGAAACGCCATTGTCTTTCAATGAATTGCAAGAAATAATTGTAAAATTAGCAATAAATCCAATTCAATTAATTAGAACTAAGGAAAAGATTTGGGTTGAAAAATTTAAATCAAAAAAACTTTCTAATGATGAAATTATTCAAGCTATGGTCAATTTTCCAATTTTGATAGAAAGACCTATTGCAGTAAATGAAAATAAGGCAGTAATAGCTCGACCAATTGAAAAAATAAATGATATTATTTAACTTTTTGTGGTTTTTTATTTAACAAACCTTTGTGATTTGGTGGTTAAACGAAAGTTTAATTTTGCAATCAAATGTAAAAAAACATTTTAAAATCATTAATTTCATGAAAAAATTAAAATTATATTTAGTTTTTGGTCTAATTCTTATTTCATTTTTAAATTATTCGCAAGAAAAACCTCAAGGTCAAAAAGTAAAAATTACTGGTAAAATAATCGAAAAAGCTACCAATCTTCCGTTAGAATATGCAACAATATCATTAGTAAATACAACAACAAATAAAATTACTGCAGGCGGAATTACCGATGACAAAGG
>JAYTPS010000076.1:0-4812 GCA_043747155.1 Flavobacterium sp.
CGCTATTAAATGGTAAGGAATTTGAATTTGCAACTGAATGATACAACACATTATCAACATAAAACTTAATAGATGTAGGTGTCCAAATAGCTTTATAAATATGGAATTCTGTAGAAGCATTTGAAATTGTGGTAGAATTAGTATTTCCGGCACCAGGGGAAACTGCGGGATAATGTAGCGTTCCATGAATAACATTTGGTGTGTTACCTCTGTGTTCCATTACATCAATTTCTCCACAAGCTGGCCAAATATTTGTTGCATAATTTTGTCCTAATGCCCATAATGCTGGCCATGTTCCTCCGCCGGTTGGCATTTTTGCCCTAAACTCTATTTTACCATAAGTAAATTCAAATTTATTTTCTGATTTTAGTCTTGCAGAGGTATAGCTTGATCCGCCTAAAGATTGCACTTTAGCAGTAATTCTTAAATTACCTCCAGAAACAGTAACGTTATCAGAACTATTGGTGTAGAATTGAGCTTCACCATTACCCCAACCACCATTACCTAAATCATAACCCCATTTTGAAGAATCTGGAGCTCCATCTGTGTTAAACTCATCTGAGAAAACCAAGTTTGTGTAATCTGTAACTGGATCTTGTGTTGGAGGTGATGTTGAAAAAATATGATACCAAGCTAAAGCTGGATTTCCGCCCATAACTGCTCTAACGACCATTCTATTAGCTGTAATTGATAAGATTTCATAAGAACTTTGTCCAATATAATAGCCCATAAATCCACCGTCAGAAATGTTTAACATTGTTCCTCTTGTTTGACCAGGAACATTATTAGCTACCACTACTGATTCAGATGGACTTAATGAAATAGTTTTAACACCACTTGTATCATAACTATAGCAAAAATCATAACCTACAGTTCCACCAACTACACCTTGAAAAGCTGTATTAAAAAAAGTTTGCCCACCATTGTCTAATTGAAACTTTAGTTGATCTCCATCTAAAGAGAAAGTCATTATATTTTCATATAAGCAGCTACTATCAGGTGAACCAGCTTTTTCAAATGGAGCAGCTTGATAATAGTTAGCATAATAATTTTTAGTGGCATCACTGTCGTTTTGACCAACTCCTAAATGTCCAGGTTCTGCCGCAGCCCAATACCATCTTTTTCCTGTTACTGTTCCTCCTGTTAAAAATTGTACAGCTTCATTATCTGCAAAATCACTTCTAACTTGAACATCTAATGTGGTATTTGTTGTTATTCCTCCTCTTCCAGATGCAATTACAGTAACAGTATAAGTATTAACTCCTGTTTGCGTAAAACGCTTCTCATAAATACCACTGGGAGAATTGGCTGATGTACCATCGCTAAAGATATATTTATAGGAAATAGCATTATCTGCTGTTGCTGTAAATTTTACCATTCCTGAACCATCTCCATCAGGATTTTCAGCATTTTGCCCAACAATATCAACAATAACATTTAGATTTGTTGGTGTATTCAATTCACCAAATGTTTTGTCATCTTCTTGACAACCGACCATAACAAATAAGGTCAGAATTGTAAGTATGTTAATTATTTTTTTCATGTTTATTTTTTTTAATTGGATTGTCTAATGTCATCAAAATAATATGAGGTTCCAGTTCCCGGATTACCAAAATTGAAGAAGACAACTACTCGTTGATAATTATTTGCATTGTTAATTCCAGTAAAATTATAGGTTAGTTCTTCCCAACCATTAGCAACTGTAGTTGTAGCATCAAGTTCAGTATTGATAGAAGAGTTAGCGAAGTTTTCAAGTTTAAGTTTTACAATTATACCAGCTTGTGGTGACCAAACTTTTATTTTTATTTTTTGTTGAGTTGCAAAATTAATCGGGCTACTTAATTCAATAAAAGAACCAGCCCATACTTGAGCACCGCTCCCTTTTACCAATTTACCAACTTTAGTACTGGTGTTAATTCCAGAAGCATCAGGGTTATTTGCAACTGTTGCTGTAGCTCCTCCAAAATCGGTAAAACTATAAGTTAATGTTGTAGACTGGAATGTCAATGGCAATACCAATTGTTCTGCTCCAGTAATCAACTGAATATCATCAAAATAATAATTTAACCCTGTTCCATTATTCCCGAAATTGTAGAATATAACAACTCTTTGATAATTATTTGCATTATTAATACCTGTAAAATCAAATACTAAATCCTCCCATGAATTAGCAACAGTATTGGTAACATCAACTTCTGTATTGATGCTTGGGTTGCTTAAATTTTCCAACTTCATTTTAACCACAATTCCAGCTTGTGGAGACCATGATTTTATTTTTATTTTTTGCATAGTTGAAAAATCAATTGGCACTCCTAATTCTAAAAATGAACCTGCCCAAACTTCTGAGCCATTGCTTTTATTTAATCTTGCTACTTTTGCACTTCCATTAGAAGAACTAACATCAGGATTATTAACAACTGTAGAATTGGCTCCACCAAAATTGGTGAAAGCATAATTTAATGTGGCTGATTCAAAATCTACTGGTAATAAAATTGGATTTGAAATAATTACATCTTCTAAATATTCTATTGTTGCAGCTCCTCCACTTAAAGCAACAACACGAACTTGATATGTACCAGTGTTTGCATAAGTATGAGTTACCGTTTCGCCTTGCATAAAATCAACTGGAGTTTCTCCGGGAGTTTCTCCATAGTAAACTTGAAAATAGGCTTCTAAATTTGCTGATGCTTGGACCGTTATTGACATATTATCGCCAGGAACATGAGCAATTGTTACTGCTAAATTAGTTGGAGGTAAAAATGAAACAGTTAATTCTTGTAAAACTTCAGATTTAAGACCGTTTACTGTCATCCCAACAATTCTAACCTGAAATACTCCTTCAGCATATGTATGTTCAACCGAACTGCCAGGATTCAGATAGGCAGGTTCAACTGTTCCATCACCAAAATAGACTTCATAACGTGTTACTCCTTCTCCTCTTGGCAAAATAGTCACTTTTCCAGAATTATCTTGTTTGATTGTCGTCAAAGCTGATAATCCGGTTGGTGCTGTAACATCATCTAAATTGACATTACCATTATCCTCTGAACACCCAAAAATGGTAGTCAAAAAGGCAATACTTATTAATACAATAATTTTTTTCATATTTTTTATTTTTAATATACTGGATTTTGTTGCCAATTATTATTAGAAAACTGAATTTCTTCAATAGGAATTGGAAATAATTCATTTTTACCCGAAGTAAAATTAGGTATAGCTTGAGCAGCTTTTCCTGTTCTCACTAAGTCAAAAAACCTATGGCCTTCTCCCATTAATTCTACTCTTCTTTCTGCTAAGATAAAATCTGTTAATGCAGCACCCGAAGTACTGATGTCATGATTTGTATCTCCAAAAGCTCTTCTTCTAACTTGATTTAAATACAATCTAGCTTTAGCATCATCAATTCCACCACGATTATTTGCTTCTGCTGCCATCAATAATACATCTGCATAGCGAATAGCTCTATAATTATTTGGATTGGTCAAGTTTTGATCTCCTATATTTAAATCACCTTGACGTGGAAGGTATTTTCTATTGAAAAAACCAGTGTGTTTATATCCTGTCCCATAAGTTGCATTATTAGCAGCTGCCCATGTTACAATATTTAATATAGCAACGTCTCTACGATTATCACCTACCTCAAAGGCATCATAGGCTTGTTGTGTTGGTACATTAAAACTATAGCCAGAGTCAAATACTGGTCCTGCATAATTTCTAATTCCATTGAAACCAACTGCTACATTACCTTCACTACATTGAAGACAACCAAAACTTGCTCCTTCTCCATCAGTATATTGCACTTCAAAAACAGATTCAACATTATTTTCATTATTATTTTCAAAAATGTTATTGTAATTTGGAACTAATGAATAATTATTTGATGTTATTAAGGTTTCTAAAACATTGGCAGAATCAACAAACTTGTTTTCATACAAATATGCTTTCCCTAATAATGCTTGAGCTGCGCCCTTAGTAGCTCTTCCTGTTTGAGGAGCAACAGCACTTAAATTATCAATAGCATATATCAAGTCACTTTCAATGGAAGCATATACATCGGCAACAGAAGAGCGAGGAATTGATTTCTCATCATTAATTTGAAATCTTCTATCACCTTTTAATGGAATCGGTCCGAAAAATTTAACTAATTCAAAATGATAATAAGCACGTAAAAAACGAGTTTCAGCAATAATTTGATTTTTTCCTGTAAAATCAATTTTATCTTTAAACTCCATTATGTAGTTACAACGTTGAACTCCTGCAAACATCCAATTCCATATATCCTTAAGATTTGCATTTACTGAAGTATGTGTCATTTCATCTATTTGCTGAATTCCAATTACATCTGTAGCACTTTCACCTCCAGAAAGTGTATTGTCAGAAGCTATTTCGCCCAACATAACATTTATATATGTTGATTGCAACATATCATAAGCGCCAATTAAAGCCTTATTATAATCTGCTTCAGAATTAAAATAATTCTCAGCGTCTAATGAATAAGGCGGATCTTCATTAATAAATTCTTCAGAACAGGAAGTAGTTAAGTTTGCTGTAAACAGAAGAAAAATTGATACTATTATATATTTTTTCATTTTCATATTTTTTAAAAATTAACATTAATTCCAAAAGAGTAAATTCTTGGTTGTGGATAAGACCCATAATCTATTCCACCTGAAATTGGGTTTCCATTATTAGAAGTAGCATCAAATCCTTTGTATTTTGAAAAGGTGTAAATATTGTTTACAGATACATAAAGCCTAATTTTAGAAAATCCTGCTTTTTCAAAGGCACTATTTGGAAGTGTATAGCCTAATT
>JAYTPS010000077.1:0-3467 GCA_043747155.1 Flavobacterium sp.
ATGTTTCGTGTTGGCACTGGTTTAGACAGTCAAATTCTTGGCGATTTTGAAATTATCAGTCAATTAAAAATTGCGTTTACCGAAAGTAAATCTAACGGAATGGTTAATACTTTTCTAGAAAGATTAGTAAATTCTGTTATTCAAGCAAGCAAAAAAATTAAAACTGAAACCGAAATTTCTTCTGGCGCAACATCAGTTTCATTTGCATCTGTACAATATATTATTAAAAATGTTGAGGACATTTCCAATAAAAATATTTTGCTTTTTGGAACAGGAAAAATAGGAAGAAATACGTGTGAAAACCTTGTAAAACATACCAAACATGAGCAAATTACATTAATAAACAGAACCAAATATAAAGCTGAAAGACTAGCAAATAAATTAGATTTAATTGTAAAAGATTATTCAGATTTGCAATTAGAACTTCAAAAAGCTGATGTTGTTGTTGTTGCTACTGGAGCACAAAATCCAACAATAGATAAAGCTATTTTAAATCTTAAAAAACCGTTGTTAATTTTAGATTTATCAATTCCTAAAAATGTTCACGAAAATGTCCAAGAGTTAAATGGTGTAACATTAATTCACTTAGATCATCTTTCTCAAATGACAGATGAGACTTTAGAAAATAGAAAACTTCACATTCCAAAAGCCGAAGCAATAATTGAAGAAATAAAAGAAGAATTTACTTCTTGGACAAAAAACCGAAAATTTGCACCAACAATTCATGCTTTAAAAGAAAAATTAAATTCAATTAAAGATGGCGAATTAAATTTTCAACGTAAAAAACTATTAAATTTTAACGAAGAACAAGCCGAATTGATAAGCAATAGAATTATCCAAAAAATAACCAACCATTTTGTAAATCATTTAAAAGATGGCGAATCTATGGACGATGGAATTGAATGGATAGAAAAAGTTTTTCAACTAGAACAAGAAAAATCCTTTTTTTAAAAGAAAAATTCTAAACCATTAAGTTCATTAAGAAAATTAAGAATTAAAGGTATAAAAGCTTAATGCAACTTAATGAACTTAATGGTTTAAAAAGAAATAAAATGTCTGAAAAAACAATAAGAATAGGAACAAGAGACAGCGAATTAGCACTTTGGCAAGCACATAATGTTGAAAAACAACTTACCGATTTAGGTTACAAAACCAAAATTATTGCTGTAAAATCTACTGGCGATTTAATTTTAGACAAACCACTTTACGAACTCGGAATTACTGGAATTTTTACCAAAACGTTAGACGTTGCCATGATAAATGGTCAAGTTGATATTGTTGTACATTCAATGAAAGACGTTCCAACCGCTTTACCACTAGGAATTATTCAAGCTGCGGTTTTAGAAAGAGCATCAACTTTAGACATTTTAGTACACAAAAAAAACTTAGATTTTTTAGAATCTATCGGAACTATTGCTACAGGAAGTTTGCGTCGTCAAGCCATGTGGCTCAATAAATATCCCAATCACAAGGTTGTAGACTTACGTGGAAATGTAAATACAAGAATACAAAAATTACAAGAAAACAAATGGAACGGTGCAATTTTCGCAGCAGCAGGATTAGAAAGAATAAACATAAAACCAGATAATTTTATAAATCTAGATTGGATGATTCCTGCACCAGCACAAGGCGCAATGGTAATTGTAGCCATGGCAAATGATGAGTTTTGCAAAGAAGCAGTTGCTCAGTTAAACCATATAGAAACCGACATTTGTACCTATATAGAACGCCAATTTTTAAAAATTCTTGAAGGTGGATGCACAGCACCAATTGGAGCTTTAGCAACTTTTAACGAAAAAGAAGATACCATAAATTTTCAAGGACAACTACTTTCTATTGATGGAAAACAAAAATTAGAAATCGATAAAAAGGTAGATATTTCTGAATGGAAAAAACTAGGATTTAATTGCGCACAAGAAATATTAAATAATGGCGGAAGAGAATTGATGGCAGAAATAAAGAAACAATTAAAGAAATAAAATTTAATCATTAAGGTATTAAGTTTCGTTAAGTTTTGCTCTTAATTTTTCTTAATACCTTAATGGTTTAAAAATAAAAAATGACAAAAAAAACCAACATATTATCTACAAAAAAGCTTTTGCCAAATCAAAAGCAACAATTACTAGATGCTAATTTTATTGTTATTGAAGAAGATTTTATCGAAACTATAATCAAAAATTTCGAGTTGTCTAAAATCTATAAAAATTTAATTTTTACAAGTAAAAACGCCGTTCTAAGTATTTTAGAACATCCAAAATGTGAAGATTTAAAAGGTAAAAACGTTTTTTCTGTAGGAATGAAAACCAAAGAGTTACTAACAGAAAACGGATTTAATGTAGTTACTTACACTGGATATGCAGCAGATTTAGCTGAAATAATTTCACTAGTTTATTCCAATGAAACATTCACATTTTTCAGCGGAAATTTACGTAGAGATATTTTACCAGAAACATTAAAAGAAAACGAAATCACGTTCAACGAAATAGAAGTTTATGAAACCAATTTAACATCCAAAAAAATAACAAAGAAACTAGACGGAATTCTATTTTTCAGTCCATCAGCCGTCGAAAGTTATTTAAAATCGAATACAATAAAAGAAGAAATGTGTTTTTGCATAGGTGAAACAACAGCAGAAGCATTAGAAAATAAAAAAGTAAAAAACATCATAATTGCAGACAAACCATCGGTAGAAAATGTAGTTGATGAAGTAATAGAATTTTACAATAATTAAAACTTCGCGGCTTTGCGACTTTGCGAGAAATAATTCGTGATAATTCGTGAAATTCGTGGCAAAAAAATATAAAAAATGATTAAAAACGACCTATTCCTAAGAGCACTAAACAACGAAATTGTAGATCGTCCACCAGTTTGGATGATGCGTCAAGCCGGAAGATATTTGCCAGAATTTAGAGCATTGCGAGACAAATACGATTTCTTTACTCGTTGCGAAACTCCAGAATTAGCAGCAGAAATAACAGTGCAACCTATTCGAATTGTAAAACCAGATGCTGCGATTTTGTTTTCAGATATTTTGGTTGTACCACGTGCCATGGGAATTCATGTAGAATTGAAAGACAATTTAGGACCAATAATTCCCAATCCAATTCGCACTATCGAACAAGTAAATCAAGTAATTGTTCCAGATGTTCATGAAACTTTAGGATATGTTTTTGATGCAATCAAATTAACAAAGCAAATGTTAAATGATGAAGTGCCACTTATTGGTTTTGCTGGTTCGCCTTGGACCATTTTTTGCTATTGCGTCGAGGGAAAAGGTTCTAAAAGTTTTGATACGGCGAAAGGTTTTTGTTTTTCAAATCCAATTGCAGCACATACATTATTACAAAAAATTACCGATACAACTATTTTATATTTAAAAGAAAAAGTAAAATCAGGAGTAAACGCAGTTCAAATTTTCGATTCTTGGGGCGGAATGTTATCGCCAGTAGATTATCAAGAATTCTCTT
>JAYTPS010000078.1:0-2867 GCA_043747155.1 Flavobacterium sp.
GGATTATATTTTTTCTAAAAATATTCAATTAGAAACAGATTCATACGCAAAAAATAAATTTATAAAATTAGTTGAAAAAGCAGTGGATGAGATTGACAGCGGAAGTTTTGAAAAAGTTGTTCTTTCAAGAAAAGAATCAATTGAGGTTGAAAATTTTGATATAAAAATTGTTTTTAATAAATTAATAAATAATTACCCAACCGCATTTAAATATTGTTTTTATCACCCAAAAGTTGGTTTTTGGATAGGAGCAACTCCAGAACAATTCTTGAAAATAGAAAATGATATTATAAAAACAGTTGCCTTAGCTGGAACACAATTAATTATTGATAATGAAACAGTTGTATGGAATAAAAAAGAAGTTTTAGAGCAACAAATAGTAACAAATTATATAGTTGAAAAATTAAAAAAGTATTCTAACGAAGTTACATTTTCTAAACCGTATAACTTTGAAGCAGGAAATTTAATTCATATAAATACAGATATTCAAGCTAAAATATATGATATTAATTCAATTTCAGAAATCATCACTGTTTTACATCCAACTCCTGCTGTTTGTGGTTATCCAAAACGTGAAGCAATGAAATTTATAATAGAAAATGAAGATTATGATAGAGATTTTTATACAGGATTTTTAGGAGAATGGAAAAAAGATTTTTTGACTTATAAAGAAAATCAATCTAATTTATTTGTAAATTTACGATGTATGAATCTTGAAAAAAACACTGCAACAATTTTTGTTGGATGTGGAATTACAAGAGATAGTAATCCTGAAAAAGAATTTGAAGAAACAGAAAACAAATCAATGACAATGAAAAATGTTTTATGAAAATTCTATTAGCAAAATAAGAAATACAAAGTTTTAAAAATAATAAATAATGAGATTGCATCTCAAACTCGCAATGATATATGAAATTAAATATTTTAGCTTTTGGCGCGCATCCAGACGATGTAGAATTGGGTTGTAGCGGAACAATTGCCAAAGAAATTTCGCTTGGAAAAAAAGTTGGAATTATCGATTTAACTCGTGGCGAACTTGGAACTCGTGGTTCGGTTAAAATTAGAAATTCAGAATCAGTTAAAGCTTCTGTAATCCTTGGAATTTCTGCTAGAGAAAACCTTGATATGCGCGATGGTTTTTTTGTAAATGATGAAGAACATCAAATGAAAATCATCAAAGTGATTAGAAAGTATCAACCAGAAATTGTATTATGTAACGCATTTGATGATAGACATATTGATCACGGAAAAGGAAGTAAATTAGTTTCTGATTCTTGTTTTTTATCTGGTTTGCGAATGATTGAAACCGAAATTAATGGTGAGAAACAAATTGCTTGGCGACCAAATGTGGTTTATCATTACATTCAATGGAAAAATCTTGAACCTGATTTTGTTGTAGATATTTCAGGATTTATTGATGTAAAAATGGAATCAATTTTGGCTTACAGTTCGCAATTTTATAATCCAAATATCAAAGAGCCAGAATCACCAATAAGTTCAAAAAACTTTTTGGATAGTGTAAAATATCGCGCACAAGATTTAGGAAGAATTGTAGGAGTAGAGTATGGTGAAGGTTTTACGACTGAAAGATATTTGACTGTCAATAGCTTATCAGATTTGAAATAATTTTTATTTTTTTTCTTTGTAATAGAAAAGATAAATTCTATATTTGCACTTGCATTACAAATGGTGATTGTAGCTCAGTTGGTTAGAGCATCGGTTTGTGGTACCGAGGGTCGCCGGTTCGAACCCGGTCATTCACCCAAAAAAAAGTCTTGAAGAAATTCAAGACTTTTTTAGTTTTTATATTTTTTATTTAATTATTCTGTTGCCATTCTTTTTAGAATTGCCCATTGTTTTAAAGCAGTTCTTGCGTCAACAGCAGGATATCCTAATACTGTTTTTCCTGCAGGAACATCTGCTGCAACTCCAGAACCAGCACCAACAATTGCTCCGTCACCAATTGTTAAATGATCTTTTATTGAAGCGCTTCCGCCAATAATTACTCCGTTTCCAAGAGTTACAGAACCTGCAAGACCGCTATTTCCTGCCATAATACAAAATTTTCCAAGTTTACTATTGTGACCAATTTGAACTAAATTATCAATTTTGCAACCATCACCAAGAATAGTTGAACTAAACTTTCCTCTATCAACTGATGAATTGGCACCAATTTCTACATAGTTTCCTAAAACTACATTACCAATTTGAGGAATTTTTACCAAACCTTTTTCTGGGCAAGGTCTAAAACCAAAACCATCTGCACCAATTGTTGCATTTGGATGCAAAATACAGTTGTTGCCAACAATACAGCGTTCTCTTACAACTGCACCTGGCCAAATTATAGTGTTTTGGCCAATTTTACTTTCGTCTAAAATGGTGACATTTGGATAAATTGTAGCATTTTCGCCAATTTCAACATTTGGTCCAATATAACAACCTGCACCAATTTTTGTTCCGATTCCAATTTTTGCTGATTTATGAATTGTTGCAGTTTGATGAATCAAATCGTCAAATTGTGGTGGTTCAGGAGCAAAAAGTTCAAGAACTTGCGACATTGCTAAATCGGCATTTTTTACTTTTATAAAACATCTATTTTCTCCAGGTTCAATAGAAATATCTTCATTTACAATTGCTGCGCAAGCACTTGATGAAGCCCAAAATTTTTCGTATTTTTTGTTTCCAATAAAAGAAATTTCGGTTTCACTAGCCAATTCCAATTGTTCTGGCGCAGTTATTGATTGATTAGTTTTTCCAACAAGTATACCATTTAAAACAGTATTAATGTCTTGAATTGTAAGGTTCTTCATTTGGTAAGTTTGGTTATACGTGTCAAATAAAGTGAATAGTTTTCAAATTTGCTAATA
>JAYTPS010000079.1:0-7907 GCA_043747155.1 Flavobacterium sp.
TATTAGACTTTGCGGCAACCATTTTTGGAAAAAAATAAATAGCTATCAGTGATGTTATAAATAGAAAATAATAAGACGAAATTCTTGTCATTGCTTCCCAAAATCCAGCTTCTTGAATTCCAACTTTATCAATTATTAATTTACGGATTGCTATCAATACAATAGGTCCTAAAATTGCCGAAACCAAAGCCATTAAAGAATAGGATGACATACTTTTTAGAAAAGAAAAATTAAAATATTTAAAAGCTATTTTATCAAAAAGCTTAATTTTTTTATTTACAAAAAAGAATGAAACTAAAAATAAAAGTGTTGGAGTAAGTATAATTGAAATTAATGCACCTTCGATTTTAAATTTCCAAATTAAAAATGCTGACACTAATAATCCAATAAAATTACCTATGATATTAATGTTAATGACTTTTTTATAATCATCAAACCCATTTATTGTTGCAACAAAAAAAATGTTTCCAATATAAAATGGTAATGCTAAAGCAAGAAATTTAAAAACAAAAGAATATTGAAATTGATTTCCAAATAGTAATACATTAAAATAATCTGAAAAACAAAACAAAATTATACTAATGAGAAAACAAGAAACTAAAACAGTAAAGAAAATTGTAGATAATGTTTGACTTAATTTATTTTTTTCGCTTTTATGTTCTGCAACATATTTAACAACTCCATTTTCAAATCCTAACGTTCCAAATGCTTCAGTAGTTGTAAGAAAGTTTCTCAAATTTCCTATCAAAGCCATACCGTTAGGACCAATAAAGACTGCAATAATTTTAGATGTAATAAATCCGATTAATATCTTAGTTAAGATGCTTATACCATTTAAAGTTGTAGCTTTAAATAAAGGTTTGGATACTATTTCTTTTATGAAAATCAATTAATAAGTATTTAAAATTTCAATTACATACTCAACCTCATCATCAGTCATTACAGGACTTATTGGCAAACTCAAAACTTCATCATGTATTTTCTCGGTTATTGGAAACCACACGTCATTCCATGATGAAAATGCTTTTTGCTTGTGTGGCGCAATTGGATAATGAATTAAAGTTTCAATACCATTATCTAATAAATACTGTTGCAATTCATTTCGGTTTTTGGTTCTAATTACAAACAAATGAAAAACATGATTCTCTGAAAAATCCCATGTTGGCAAGTCAATTTTATCGTTTTTAATTTCTGTTAAATAACTAGTTGCTATTATTTCTCTTCTAAAATTATCTGCGTCTAAAAAAGGTAATTTCACGTTTAAAAAAGCAGCTTGAAGTTCATCCATTCTTGAATTAAATCCAATAAAATCATTGTGGTATTTCTTTTCAGAACCATAATTTCTTATAGAAAAAATTACTTTCGAAAGTGCTTCATCGTTGGTTGTTATTACTCCAGCATCACCAAGAGCACCAAGATTTTTGGCTGGATAAAAACTAAAAGCAGCAGCGTTTGATAAATTTCCGGCTTTATAATTTTCATTTTCTACAAACTGATTACTCGACGCTGAATACTGAGTACTTGCACCTTGAGCTTGAGCTGCATCTTCAATAATTAATAAATTATTTTGTTTTGCAATTGCATTTATTTTATCCATTTCGGCCAACTGACCATATAAATGAACTGCTAAAATAGCTTTGGTTTTAAATGTAATTTTCTCCTGAATCAAATCGGGATTAATATTGTAAGTTTCTAATCTTGGCTCTACCAAAACCGGAATTAAATCGGCTTGCAAAATAGCCAAAATACTAGCAATATAAGTATTTGCAGGCACAATAACTTCATCACCTTTTTGTAGTTTTCCTAATTGTATGTATGCTTTAAAAATTAAAATTAAAGCATCCAAACCATTTCCTACTCCAATACAATATTTAGTTTCACAATAATTACCAAAATTTTGTTCAAATTCTTTTACTTCATCACCAAGAATAAACCATCCTTTATCAAGAACCAATTTCAGTTTTTCTTGAAATTGCTCTTCATATTGTTCGTTTATCTTCTGTAAATCTAGAAATTTAATCATATTTATTAATTTCTCTAAGTTGTTGAATATCCAACAAATCTTTTGCTCTGTTTGCTTTTATTTTACTTGTAATTAAATCTTCAAGAGATAAAACATTATATCTTAAAAACTCATTATCATTGACTATTACAATTTCTGATTGTGCCAATGCTTCGTTAAAAGTTTTATTTACTGAAAAATTTGTAATTAATTCTAAATTTAAATCAACAGGCGAGAATTTAACTGAAATATTTTGTTCTTTATTTTTTACCGATTGCGGAAAATCATCTATTTCATAGCCCATTTCTTTGAAAACAGATATTAGTTTATTAAAGTTTTCTTCAGTAGCATCAATCCAAAAATCAACATCAGAAGAATGTCTTTGATAACCATGAAAATTTACTGCTGCTCCTCCAACCATAACTAATTTAACATTGAATTTATTGGCAAGTGTTATAAAATGATCAATATTTCTTTCCCAAATTTTTCTCATTTACAGTTTATTTCTATGCAAAAATTAGTGTTGCTTGGTTTCTTTTTTTGAGGCAAATTTTTACTTTTAATAATCATTTCATAAAAAAAATAAATACGTTCTTGCTTAGAAAGATTTAAAAAATCTTCTAATTGTTTTTTATTGCTTTCTAATTTTGATTGAAAATTTATTTGCAAAGCCATAATTCAAATTTACATATTTTATAACAATACATTTTCTAATCTAGAATAATTCTTATTTTCAATTTCATAAAAATTTTGAACAACTGTTTTTGCTCCAAAACTTTCTTTCCAAAAAAGTAATCCTTCGTTAATTTTTCTTCCTTGCTCTTCATTAGAAATGCCAAAATCGAAAAAGTTTTTATCTTTGAAAACGTCAGTAATTAAATAATGGTATAAAAAATCTAAACTTCCCAACTCGTTTTTATCTTTATTTCCAGAGATATATTGAGGATGAGCTACTTTATCTGTTACAAAAACCGTTGTTCCTGCAACTATTTTTTCATTATGGTATATATTAAAATGTCTAATGTTATTGGGGAAAAGTGAATGCAATAAAGTTATTTCTTCAACTGAATGAACTGGTTTTACTTCATGCTTTTTGTCAAGATTCGGAATCAAAATATCCTTCCAAAACAATTCGAAATTTAATTCTTCTTTTATTATTAATCCGTTTTTTTCGCCACGACGAATACTTTCTCTTCGAGTTTTAGAAATAAAATAAGTTTTTGATAAATCAATTGTTGAAAGTGAATCGGCACGAATTATTTTAGAATTTACTAAAAAAAGACAATATTCTAGTTCATTTGAAAAATTATCACAATAAAAACTCGGAAGTATTTTTATAATTAATTTTTCAATATTGTTTTCATTTAAAAAAAATAAAAGACTTCTAAAAATTGAAATTGTAGTGCTCAGTTTTGCTTTTTGATTTAAAACCAAACCTCCATAAGTTAATCCTTGATGTGAATAAAGCATATCTTCTACTCTATTTGCTGGCATTACTGCAACAAGCTTTTCATCATCAAAAACTAATAATGAATTGTCTAGAAATCTGTCTTTATGATATTCCATATAATTTCTATGAAACAAAAAAGTAGCATTTTTGGCAACACTTATAAAAGCATTCCAAACATCTAAATCTTGTGGCTTATATTGTCTAACTTGGTATTGTTTCACTACTGATTTTTAAACTTGGGAAAATTACATAATTATTTAATACTAAAACCATTTTTAAAAATACTAATAATTAAAATTAAATGACTAATTTAGATTTAAATATTGCTATTTAAAAGTGAAATTAAAACTACAATTTATTGTTTTTAGTATAATTTTCTTCAATTTTTGCTCAACTTATGGGCAAACGGTTTCTTTATACAATCAATTTAATGGACGATTTGATTTTACTTTTATAGGAAACACAATGAATGTTCAAGAAAATGGTGCTAATGATCCTTGTGTTATTTTAACAAGTTCATCAGCAAATTTTTCATTAAACACTGGTGATGTTGTTGAAAGTGCTTATTTATATTGGGCAGGTTCTGGAACTGGAGATTTTAATGTAAATTTAAATGGAAATCCAATAGTTGCCGAAAGGAATTTTGCCTTAACGCTAGCAAGTTCAGGAATGCCATTTTTTAGTGCTTTTGCAAATGTAACTTCAATTGTTCAAAGCACTGGAAGCGCAGATTATACTTTATCAAATTTAGATGTTTCAAGTTTTTTAAACGTAAATGATTATTGCAATAACGGAACCAATTTTGCAGGTTGGGCAATTGTAATTGTATATAAAAACGATGCTTTGCCACTAAACCAACTCAACGTTTATGATGGTTTACAAAATGTGCCAAGTGTTTTATCAATCAATCTAAATAGTTTAAATGTTATTGATAATGCCGATGCCAAAATTGGGTTCGTAGCTTGGGAAGGCGATAGAAACTTAGCTGTAAATGAAACTCTAACAATAAACGGAAATCCAATAAGTAATCCGCCATTAAATCCTGTAAATAATGCTTTTAATGGTACTAACAGTATAATCGGAAGTTCTACATTATACAACATGGATTTAGATATTTATGATATTGAAAATAATATTGCAATTGGCGATACTTCGGCAATAATTCAACTTACTTCTGGTCAAGATTTTGTTATGATAAATACTGTTGTAACAAAGCTAAACAGTCAACTTGCAGATGCAACTATTAGTATTGACGCTATAAATCAAGAATGTAATTCAAGAATAATTACTGTAGATTTTACAGTTTATAATAATTTTAGTACCAATGAACTTCCAGCTGGTGTTCCTATTGCAGTTTATGCCAACGGTCAGTTTATTCAATTTACAGAAACTACTTTGCCAATTCCAATTGATGGCAATTGGAGCAGTCAAGTTACAATATCAATTCCTGATGAAATTCCTGATGGTTTTACGCTTCAATTTGTAGTTGATGATGATGGAACTGGTGTTGGAATTGTTACTGAATTATTAGAAAATAATAATACTGATGATGAAATTGTAACTTTTTTTGTTATACCAACTTTTAATAATTTACAACCTTTATTATCCTGTAACAAAGGATTAACTTCTGGAACTTTTAATTTTTTAAACTATAATGAATTAATTTTAGCCAACCCAAGTGATAGTTTTATTGGGTATTATGAAACTACTTTTGATGCTGAAAATAATGTAAATCAAATTTTAAATACTTCAAATTATTTTTCAAATTTTACTCCAAGAGAAATTTACATTAGAGTAGAAAACGAAAATTGCTATGCAATTACTTCATTTTTATTAACTACAGAGAATTGTCCGCCAATTGTTTATAATTATATTTCAGAAAACGGTGATGGTATTAACGACTCATTTTTTATAGAAGGTTTACGAGATGTTTTTGTAAATTTCGAATTAGAAATATTTAACCGTTGGGGAAGAAAAGTTTGGACAGGAAACAACAATACTAATGATTGGAATGGTTTTTCTAATAAAGGTTATAGATTTGACGATAACAATTCGCCAAAAGGAACTTTTTATTATGTCCTTTACCTAAATGATGTAAATTATCCTCAACCTTTAAATGGTTATTTATACTTTACAAAATAATAACATTTGTATCTTTACAAAAAAATAATTTTTTTGAAACAAATAACTTCAATACAAAACTCATTAATTAAATCATTAGTTCAGCTTCAAGAAAAAGCAAAAGCTAGAAAACAAACTGGCACTTTTTTAATAGAAGGAAAACGAGAAGTTGAATTGGCAATAAAAGGGAATTATGAAATTAAAACCATTTTATTTCTTCCAGAATTAATTTCACAATCTGAACTAAAAATATTTATTGAAAATCAAATAGAAATAATAGAAATCAATAAAGAAGTTTATCAAAAACTTGCTTATCGCGATACAACAGAAGGAATTCTTGCCATTGCAAAAACAAAATCACTAGAATTATCCGATTTAAAATTACCAAAAAACCCATTAGTATTCGTGATGGAATCTATTGAAAAACCTGGCAACTTAGGTGCAATTTTAAGAACTTGTGATGCTGCCAACATTGATGCTGTAATAATTGCAAATCCAAAAACCGATTTGTATAATCCAAATAGTATTCGCTCTAGCGTTGGTTGTATTTTTACAAACCAAATTGCAACCGCATCAACAGAAGCAACAATAAAATTTTTACAAGATAAAAATATAGCTATATTTGCTGCTTCATTACAGAACTCCAAATTCTATCATTTACAAGACTATTCTATTCCAACTGCTCTAGTTGTTGGAACAGAAGCTACAGGATTAACTCAAGCTTGGCGTGATGCTGCAAAGCAAAATGTCATAATTCCAATGCATGGCGAAATCGATTCTATGAATGTTTCAGTTGCTTCAGCAATTTTATTGTTTGAAGCCAAAAGACAACGAGGTTTTTAAAATTTCAACTTAACAGACAACCATGAAAAAATTATTTTATACTTCAATTGTATTCATTGCAACTACTCTTTCATTTGCTCAAATTTCTGAATCTAAACTTGATGATGTTGTAACTAAAACAATGAAAACATTTAATGTTCCTGGAATTGCAGTTGAAATAATAAAAGATGGAAAAATAGTAATTTCTAAAGGTTATGGAGTTTCTAGTATTAAAACACAACAAAAAGTTGACGGAAATACTCTTTTTGGTATAGCTTCCAACAGTAAAGCATTTACATCCGCAGCACTAGCAATGTTAGTTGACCAAGGAAAAATTAATTGGGATGATAAGGTAATTATACATATTCCTGAATTTAAAATGTATAATGAATATGTTACCAATGAATTTACAATTCGTGATTTATTAACACACCGAAGCGGACTTGGTCTTGGTGCTGGTGATTTAATGATTTGGCCAGACGGACATAATTTTACTCCAAAAGACATTATTAAAAACATTCAATACCTAAAACCTGTTTCTGCTTTTAGATCTAAATATGATTATGACAATTTATTGTATGTAATTGCAGGTGAAGTAATTGAAAGAATCTCAGGAATGCCATGGTGCGAATTTATTGAAACTAAAATTATGAAACCATTACAAATGAACAATAGCGCAGCTTCATGGAACAGATTAAAAGATACAACAAACACTATAGTTCCTCATGTTCCAACAGATGGAAAATTAGAAATAATAAAACGATACACTAATCCAATTTTTGACGCTGCTGCTGGAATTTATACTAGCACAAACGATTTAAGTAAATGGCTAATTGCACAACTACAAAACGGAAAATATGGCGAAAACCAAATGCTTTTTAGTGCAAAACAACATAAAGAAATGTGGACATCACAAACCATACTTCCAAACAGAGAATCTTTTCCTTATAAATGTAATTTTACAACTTATGGATTAGGTTGGAGATTAAATGATTTAAATGGACATCTTCAAGTTTCCCACACTGGCGGATTAGACGGAATTGTAACACAAACAATTATGATTCCAGATTTGCAATTAGGTATTATTGTTTTAACAAACCAACAATCTGGAACTGCATTTACAGTGATTTCTAATACAATTAAAGATAGTTATTTACAACTATCAGAGCTTGATCATTTAGCAAATTTAAGCTCAGATAGAAAACAAAAAGAAGATGATGCCGATAAAATAACCGATGAAGTTTGGAAAGAAGTAACCAAAAACAAAAGTATTAAAATTGATACCAAAAGATATATTGGTAACTATAAAGATAATTGGTTTGGAGAAGTAAATATTTATGAAAATAAAGGAAAATTACATTTTAAATCTTTACGTTCACCAAGACTTATAGGTGAAATTTACTTTTATAAAGACCAAAATTTTGTAGTAAAATGGAACAATAGAACATTTCATGCTGATGCACATATTTTTTTCGATTTAGATTCAAATCAAACTGTAAATCATTTCAAGAT
>JAYTPS010000080.1:0-5608 GCA_043747155.1 Flavobacterium sp.
CTATAGAAAATAACTTTACAGGTGAGTATAATATTAAATTAGAATATAATAAAACGGCTAATAAACTGATAAGAAAATAGGGTAGAGTATGTTTCCATTTTCTTAATATATAAACACTTACTATCCAAGAAATTGGTAATAATGCTATAAAAAAATAAAAAATGTATACGGTCATTATTTTTTGTATTCATTTACTGCATTTCTAACACTTCCAAATTTGGATAATAATTGAGCAGCTTTTTCATAATTTACATCAATTTCACTCATCATCATTTTTATGCCACGATCTAAAAGTTTGTCGTTGCTTAATTGCATATCAACCATTTTATTGCCTTTTACTTTTCCAAGCTGAATCATTGTAGTTGTTGATATCATATTTAAAACCAGTTTTTGAGCAGTTCCAGCTTTCATTCTTGAACTTCCTGTAACAAACTCTGGTCCAACTACAACAACAACAGGATATTGTGCAGTTAATGCTAGCGGACTTTCATCGTTGCAAGTGATACAACCAGTTGAAATATTATTTTCGTTGCATTTTTTTAATCCTTCAATTACATAAGGTGTTGTTCCAGATGCTGCAATACCAATTACCACATCATTAAAGTTTACAGTATGTTTTTGTAAATCAATCCAAGCTTGGGTTGTATTGTCTTCGGCATTTTCAACGGCTTGTCTAATTGCATTATCGCCACCAGCAATAATACCGTTTACTAGGTCAAATGGAACTCCAAATGTTGGCGGACATTCACTAGCGTCTACAATTCCTAATCGTCCAGAAGTTCCTGCGCCAATGTAAAAAAGTCGTCCACCAAGTTTTATTTTAGTGACAATTTCGGCAACCAATTTCTCTATTTGCGGCAATGCTTTTTCTACTGAAATTGCAACAGTCTTATCTTCATTATTGATGTTTAATAATAAATCTTTAACCGACATTTTTTCTAAATGTTCGTATCTCGATGATTGTTCTGTAGTTTTTGTAAAATTCATTTTTTTATTGCCAATAAGACGCTAAGGCGCAAAGATTTTTTTAATTATTTACAAATTTAGTAAATATAATTTTATGAGGAATTATATAAATAAAATAAAGCTAGGTAATATTTTCTTTTCAAAATTAATAGACACTGATTTTTTAAAATAATTTTTTAAAAGCTCAACTTTAATAAAACTTTTCGCCTTTGCATCTTAAATCACTAAAGAAAACTAGCCAATATAATTCCCAAAACAATCATCGAAATTTTAGCTATATTAAATTTATGTCCTTCGCTACTTTCAAATATTATTGTTGACGAAATGTGAAATAAAATTCCAATTACTACAGCAGTAATTTCAGTGTAATAATTGTTCAAAACTGGAAAAATTTGTGAAACCAAAGTGCCAAGTGGTGTCATTATTGCAAAAGTAAACATGAATAAAAATAAAATAGTTTTATTTAATTGTGCATTTAAGAAAAAAGTGGTCAATATTATTGCAATTGGCAAATGATGAATTGCAATACCTATCGCCAATTCCTGATGATGGCTAACAGGAAAACCTTCTAAAAAAGCATGAACACACAAACTAATAAAAAGCAACCATGGCATTTGTGTCATTTTATCATGTCCGTGAACATGGCCATGTTCTGCACCTTTAGAGAAAAACTCTAAAACAATTTGAAATAAAATTCCAATCATTATAAATACTCCAACACTTTTATTATTGCTTTCATATACATCTGGAAGTAAGTGCATTACAGTTAAAGAAAGTAAAAAAGAACCACTAAAAGCCAACAGTAATTTTAAATTACTTTTGCTTTTGGGTTGTAATCCAATGACTATTACATATCCTAATAAAACCGATAATAATGGTAAAATGTAATTCATTTAAAGTTTATAGTGTCTATTTTCTTTGTTTTTTTTTTTATTTAAAAATCATAATCAATCGCTCACTAGTTGATTTATGATATTTTTTAAGTTTATAATCGCCAAATATATCTAGCAAAAAAATTCCAGCATTCTGCATCATTTCTTGAAAATTTTCTAAGGTTAATGCTTTAACTTTTTCAGTAAAATGAAATTTTTGTCCTTGGTCATCAAAATCTATTTCTTTAAAAATATGATTGTCTTTAACATATCTTTTTATGTGAAAATCTATACCATCAACAGTTTTAATTTCATTAGTAACTAGATTTGAAATTACCTGATTTACATTCATAAAATCAATTACAGCAAACCCATAATCTGTTAAACTTTCTTTTATTGAGATAAGTGTTTTAAGGTCATCATCATCATTTTCAAAATAACCAAAACTAGTAAATAAATTAAAAATTGCATCAAATTTTCCTTCAAATGGTTCGCGCATATCATGAACTTCAAAGTGCAAATTTTCATTTAAGTTTTTATTAGCTTCGGCAATACTATTTTCTGATAAATCAGCACCAATAACATTAAACCCAAGTTGGTTTAAGTAAATAGAATGTCTTCCTTTACCACACGCCAAATCTAATACTTTGGCTTTTTCAGGAAGATTTAAATAATGAGTTAAATTATCCATGAAAATTTGTGCTTCACGATAATTTCTATCTTTATATAAAATATGATAGTATGGAGTATCGAACCACGAAGCAAACCAATTAGATTTTTGATTGTCGGTTTTAGATTGTTGATTTGAGATTTCTGACATTAATTATTGTTCATAAAATTCCTAGCGTACAAATTTAGTGTATTTTTGCCAAAATTATTCCTATTTAAAGTTTTTGATTATGGGAATTGAATAAACTAACTTTTTCAATTGATTTTTTCAGTTGCTATTGATATTGAACATGGAA
Source organism: Flavobacterium sp. (assembly GCA_043747155.1). Taxonomy (GTDB): domain Bacteria; phylum Bacteroidota; class Bacteroidia; order Flavobacteriales; family Flavobacteriaceae; genus Flavobacterium. The sequence continues at coordinate 2,804 of JAYTPS010000080.1, forward strand.
AATTTTAAAATGATTGCCAAAACCTTTTTTGGTTTTGAAGAAATATTGGCCAAAGAGTTGCAACTTTTGGGCGCACAAGATGTTGAAGTTGGAACAAGAATGGTAGGTTTTAAAGGCGATAAAGGTTTTATGTATAAAGCCAATTTATCATTACGAACCGCATTAAAAATTTTAAAACCAATTTATTACTTTAGAGCTAAAACAGATGCTTTACTTTATAAAGGTATTCAAGGTATTGATTGGAGCAAATTTTTAAACTCCAACCAAACCTTTGTAATTGATACAACTATTCACTCTGATTTTTTTAAACATTCACAGTTTGTTTCTCAAAACGCAAAAGATGCAATCGTTGATCAATTTCGTGATAAAACTGGACAAAGACCAAGTGTTGACAAAGATTTTCCAGATTTAAGAATTAATATTCATATTGATAAAGATCAAATTTCAATAGCATTAGATACTTCTGGAAATTCATTGCACCAACGAGGTTATAAAACAGCAACTAATATTGCACCAATAAATGAAGTTCTTGCTGCAGGAATGTTACTGCTTGCTGGTTGGGAAGGAAAATCAGATTTTTTAGATCCAATGTGTGGTTCGGGAACTATTCTTGCCGAAGCTGCAATGATTGCTTGTAATATTCCAGCTAATATTAACCGAAAAGAATTTGCATTTGAAAAATGGAACGATTGGGATAATGATTTATTTGACCAAATTATTGATGCTTTAATGAAACGTACTCGCGAATTTCATTATACAATAAAAGGTTATGATAAAGCGCCAAGTGCTGTTGAAAAAGCCAAAGCAAATATTAAAAATGCTAATCTTGACGATTATGTAACTATAGATCAGCAGAATTTTTTTGATACTAAAAAAGAAACATCATCTCATTTACAAATGGTTTTTAATCCTCCTTATGGTCAACGTTTGGATATTGATTTAGAACGTTTTTATAGAGAAATGGGCGATACACTTAAAAACAATTATCCAAATACGAATGCTTGGTTTATTACCTCCAATCTTGATGCATTAAAATTTGTAGGATTAAAACCATCAAGAAAAATAAAACTTTTTAACGGAAGTCTTGAAGCAAGATTGGTTAAATATGAAATGTATGAAGGAAGTAAAAGAGCTAAGTTTAATCCGCACTTTAATCAAGAAGATTCAAGTCAAGATTTAATAAATTTATAACCGCACTATGTCTAAAAAAACCAAAGCATTTGTTTATCAATTAATAAGTTTTGCAGTAATTTTTTTTACAGTTCGTTATCTAGTATCGGTTTACACCAATTTGTCAGGTTATTGGATTCCGATAACAGCATTTGTAGTTGGTACAATTTTGGCACCAAGATTTCAAGCAATTACAACTCGAGATGGTGAAAAATTATTTATGAAATGGTTATTTATAAAAGGTATAAAAGAAATTAAATAGTTATTTTTTCTTTTTTGCGTCTTTGTTTTTAGCTTTTACAGTTGCTTTATATAGTGGTAAAAAATAAGAAACTGTATAATTAAAACCTACTCCAAAATTGCCATTATAAGTTCGGTTAAAACCCGGAATGTATAAATTGTCAAAGGTTTGCGGTTTTTTGTTAAATGTTAATCTGTTAAATCTAAAACTAAAACCTACAAAAACATTATTAAAGACTTCGGCTTTCATTCCTGCAACAACTTCTATCCATTGAGCTGATATCCCATTAAATTCTTCGCCAGAAATTACAACTGGTGCTTCTTCAAAATATGGATTTGGATTATAAATTTTATAGCTATTTAGGGTTTGACTAAACGAACTTATTCCGTAGCGCAAGCCAACATAAATCAAATTTTCCATGCCTAACCAATTCTCGTAAGCATTATAATCAAAACCAGCTTTTATATAAGTACCTTTGGTTGTAAAATTTAATTGTGTATCGTCAACAGTTTTACTTTCATTTCCAATTTCGGCTGCTATATAATGTTTTCTTGTCAATCTATAGTCGCCAACAAGTTCTAATCCACGATAATCTTTTTCATAAAAAGAACGCGTAAGTTTAAATAAATCTACTCCAAATCTTACTCCGTAACGTTCTGTTTTGGGAGCGATACTATCTTTTTTAGCCAAATCTTGTGACATTCCAGAAAATGAAATTAACACCAATAGTAAACTAAAAATATATTTTAACATGTGTTTCATTTTCGTTGTTTAGGTTTGTTTTAACAATATCCAAATCTTTAATCCAAAATCCGTCAGGTGTTGTTGTATCTGAATAAACAATAGGACTAGTTGTATTTAAACTAAAAATAGTTTTGAAACCGCAAGCTCTTGAAACATAAATTTCTTGTCTTGTATAATTTATCTCAAATAAATCGGTATTTTCTCCAATTGTAGCACCAGAATTTAAGATTAACGAATATTTTGTTGTTTCGGCTGTTGTCTTTAAAGGAATAAATACTTTAGAACCATCAAATAAATATCGTTCTGGATTTGTAGTTGGTAAACTTTCGTTGAAGGTTAGTGACTCGGTTATTCCATCAGCTTTAACTCTTAGGTTTACAACACTTTTTAAAACAGAAGGATTTGCAAAATCATAAAACTCAATCACCAATCTTGGAGTTGTAGATGTTAGAGAATCACAAATATCATCCTTTTCACAACCAGAAAAAAAGAATGTAAGCAACAATATAATAAGTATTTTTTTCATATTTTTATTTTTCAATTTCAATTTCAAATCTTGCAACATTTAAACTGATTATACTGATAACTGAACACTACTAACGTAGCTCCAAAAGTACAACATTTTCCACATGATGCGTTTGCGGAAACAT
>JAYTPS010000081.1:0-3089 GCA_043747155.1 Flavobacterium sp.
TGTTTTTTTTATGTTAATTTAAGTCAACACCTAATAGATGTAAAAAAAATAAAAAGGTTGCGTCAAAAATGAAAATAAAAAAAACCGATTGAAAAATCAATCGGTTTTAGGTAATTATATTGAATTAATTATTATCCTTTAATATTGTTTAATCTATTATCAACTGGAATAACAACATATACAGTTCTTACAGTTAAATCAGAAGCTGGTAAAATTTGAGTGTTAATTAATATTCCGTCTGGAGTATATGCTTTAAATGTTAACACTTCATTTTTAGGTACACCAGCAGATAAAGTTCCATTTGGTCCAGTAACACCTAAATTCATTAAAATATCTCCAGTTGAACCTGCTGCTCTACCGATAGTTACTCTTACGCCATTAACTGGAGTTCCATCAAAGTTAGTTACTACAACGTTTAAAGTTGCAACAACATAAGCATAATCATTATTCCACCATGAAAAGTGAGATACATTTCCAACATATTTGTTACCAACTCTTCTAGAAAAACCTTGCTCTTCCCAAAGACCTGAAGTTTCGTTAAAATGCCATAGTGGAATTGTAGCTGGAGCAGTATCTAATTGATTTGCAGCAATTGGTAATGATACGTTTGCAGTATGACCCGTTGTTAGTTGTAATTTTTGGTTTAATTCACCTCTTAACTCAACGTTTATCATTCCGTAAGTTTCCATTCCAGAAGTAGTTCCATCTTCTCTTGTTCCTATTAAACTTCCTGGCATTTTATCAAAAACATTTGGATCGGCTGCATCTAAATGATTCATTATAATTTTTACATCACCAGTATATGTGGTTCCGTTTTCAAACATGAAAGCTCCATCAAATGTAACTTTTACAGTGTTAGGTAAAGTTACTTCTGTAGTTTCACCAGTTGGAATAGTAGCAACAACTGTTTCTGGTAACATCATTATAGTAACATTGTTTACACCATCATGAGTAGAAACTGCTCTTGAACCATTAAGGTAACCAACTTTTTTTGCTGTAAGGTAAGCAAAATGTTCTTTTACTGAAACACCACTTAAAGTAAATACTCCATTAGTATTTGTAGTTACATTTTGACCATTCATTGAAATAGCAACATTTGAAATAGGATTTTTGTTAACATCAACAATTTTACCTTGAAAATCTCTTGTAACAGAATTTCCAAAAGTAAATTCACTTGCAGTTGATTGCTCTTTATTATCACAATTAGTGAAAGTTAAAGAAATTAATGCTAATCCTAAAATTAAAAGTTTATTTGTTTTCATGTTTTTTATTTTAAATTCGATTTATAGGTTAATTCACTTAGCAAAAGAACATCGTTAATTATAAACAAAAAAAAAAATTCGTTATAAAACTTTAAAACTCGTTGAAATACACTTTAAAAAAGAAAATGACCATAAAACATAACAAAATCAAACAAAATCTTAATAGATAAATGATAAGTTAGAATGAAACTACACGATTATTTAAGTAGATTATTCAATTGATTTTGCTCTAAAGTTGATAAATTAGGCAAAAGTTTTTTAAATATTACAACATATTTATCCTCTTTAGAAAGCTCTCTTATTTTATCTTTTGCAAATTTTACAAATTGCCATTTGTGATGAATTGTTGCGTTTAATAAATTGGATAACATTTCTTCATCTTCAGAATTTATTAAAAATATACTTTGAAAAGCATTTTGTCTAACTAAACTGTTATAGTTATCTGATGTATATGAAACCAATTCATTATAGTTTATTTTATAATTTAAATCAAGTTTATTAGTGTCATTTTTAAATAAATATAAAGTTAGAAAAGTTATTCTTAATTCTTTATCATTATTTCCTAACCAATTTTTAGAAATATCCAAATATTTTGTTTGATCTTCTTTAAAGCTGTTAAATAAATGAATTAAAGCAGTTTTATTTGTATCATATGATTTATCATATAATAAGGTCTCATATTCTTGCTTAAATTCTAAAGGAATATTTTCAATAGTTTCAGCAACTGTTTGTCTAATTTTAATATTATTAGTAAGCATTGCTAATTGTATTATTTTTTGTTTTTCTCGAAACGGCGTTTCTTTTATTTGATTTATAATTTCTTTCTTTAAAATATAATAGGAATTAGAATTCATAATTTCGATAAAGAACTTTTCCTTTTGAGAAAACGATTTATTTTTATAACTCTGAATTTCAAATAGTTTTTTAATGAATTCATTTTTAGTTAACAAATCGTTTACTTGATTGGTTTGAAAACGATAATCTTCTAACCATTCTTTTTGGAACTTTACAATATCAAAATCTGAAACTTTAGCTATTTCAGTAAGAAAATTAGTTGTTACTACATTTTTATACTTATATTTTTTTAAATAAGTTTTTACTGCTTTTTGAAACTTTTTTTCTCCAATTGATTCTCTAATTGTATGTAAAGCCCAAGCTCCTTTTTGATAAAATGATAAAGAACTTGCCTTTTCATTCATTATTGGAATTGTATCTTGCTTTGCTGCTTTTTGCAATTGCATTGAATTTTTATATAATGAATAATAAAAATAATCATCTCCAAAAACTTTTCGTTCTGCCAACAATGCATAATAAGTTGCAAAACCTTCCTGTAACCAATGATGTTTTCCAGAATGTGCAGTAACCAAATCTCCAAACCATTGATGTGCCAATTCGTGAGCGTTTACATTTATAAAATTTCTATCATTAAAACCGCTTTGATCAACAACAAATTCTTGAGCAAATAGTGTTGAAGAAGTATTTTCCATTCCTGCATATAAAAAATCTTCTACCGGAATTTGACGATAAATTTTCCATGGATACTTTACTCCTATTTCTTTTTCAAGAAAATCGAAAATTGTATTAGAATGATTATAGGTAAAATCAAATTTATCTAAATCCTCATTTTTATAATACATTTCTAAGATTTTGCCAGATTTAGAAAGTGTTTTTGTATGACTAAATTTTCCAATTGCAAGCATCAATAAGTATGATGACATTGGTTTTTTCATTTCATAGTGCCAAGTTTTTGAATTATCTAGTTGGTTATAAATATTTTTAATAAGAATTCCGTTAGATATAACATCATAGTCAGAATTGTAAGTAATA
>JAYTPS010000082.1:0-7200 GCA_043747155.1 Flavobacterium sp.
AATACTGGAAATAGTGTTGCAATTACAGAAGGTTCATTTAATATTCAATATTAATATTAAATAATATTATTTATACCAAACCCGATTTGAAAATTCAAATCGGGTTTTTTTATTTCTTAATTTAAAAAAATAGTAACTTTGAAAAAGTAACACAAAGTAATTTATGTTTAAATCAAGAAAAGATACCGTTTATGTAGTTCTAGCTGGAATATTTATAACCAATGCAATTGTTGCCGAACTCATTGGAGGAAAACTAATTGATGTTGGCTAGCAGTTATGAGTATTGGTATTTTGCCTTGGCCAATAGTTTTTGTAACTACCGATTTAATAAATGAATATTATTAATATATAATAAATTCTAAACGACTATTGTCATCAAAAATTACTTAAAAAATATATTGAGTAAATATCATTATTTAATTTTTTAAACGCTCTTTTAGAAATTTATTTTCTTCTTCGAGTTTTAAATTTATTTTACAATATAATGTAATTTGCTCTTTTAAACTATTTATCAATTCTTCACTGTAATTATTTGTAACTACAATACCCGAACCACCACTACTATTGTCGTTATTTGTATGTTTTATTTCTATTTTATCTTCTCCTATGAGTTTGGAAACATCAACTTCTAATACATTAGCAATATTTCTTAGGGTTTCGATATCCATCTTATACTTGTTATTTTCAATTTTTGAATAGGTACTTTGATTAACACCAATTGCATCATAAATTTCTTGTTGCTTTTTATCTTTTTCAATTCTTATCTTTCGTATATTTTCTCCTAAATTCATAAAATGTTAAATTAGTAATTCAAATGTAGTGCAAAAATTCATATTTAGAATGTTTTATTTTAATAGAGAATGTTTTATTCTGTTAAAGAATAGATTATGTAAGAATATCAAACTAGTTTTGAATTATTCTTACATTAATATTATAGATTTCTAGTGCACAAGAAGTAAAAAAGTTGATGTAATAAAAAAACATTTATTAATCTTTAAAATTATTTATTATGAAAAATCTAATTTTTGGCTTATTTTTATTATTTATTACGAGTTGTTCAACTGAGAATGAATCATTAAATGAATCTAAAACCTCAAGGATACAGGAAATAAAAAATGAGAAAAACATTGCTGTTCAAAGAGTTATGTACAATCTATTAACGCCTGATGAAAAATATCGATTATGGTCTGAAAAAATCGATAATATTATCAAAGATAAAAATCTTAACATTGAACAGGTTAGTTTAATTAAAGAAGTAAAAAGTAAATTAAATAAAAATTATTTTGATGATTCATATACAGATGATAATAAAGAGATATTTAAAGTTGTTTATTTAAAAGAGTTTTTTAAAAAAGCTAAAGCTAATTTTAGTGATGATTTCATCTATTTAAACTTTTATACTATAAACACTTCAAGAGTAGAATTTGTTGATGATAATCCAAATACAGCTTGTGCATGTTACAAAGGAACTACTTTTTGGTCTTGTGGTGTAGTTTCGCCTTACACATGTAAAACACCTGCAAATCCTTGTACTTCAAAAACTACAGGTTGTGGATTGTGGTGGCAAGATCCTTGCGATGGTAAATGCATCTAAAATTATTTTATTAAAAAAAAATGAAAGTTAAAATATATTTTATTTCTTTATTATTAGTACTTTATTATACCAATTTAATTGGTAGAATGCATGGAATATACTTTCATTATATAGTTACAGGTATTGTCAATTTTATACTTACATTTTTATTATTAAAAATAAATCCGTTTAAAAAAACGGGTTTATTTTTAATAATTCTTCCTTTGTTTTTACTAACGCCTTCAATTATTTTAGGATTTATAAACTTTATTCCTAAACCCGGATTTATAGGTCACTTTATGTATCTTATATCTACCTTTTTTGGTTTTTTATTATCAAAAAGATATAATGCAAAATTAATAATTTTATACTCTTTAATATATTTTTCGCTTGTATACAATTTTGATAATATTAATAATTATTATTATTACAAAATGTCAAATCTAAAAAATGGCAGTAAAAACTTTAATTTTCATAATGTAAAACTTAGTGACAAATTTGGAAAGAGTGTAGAAATGGATAAAGATAAAGTTTACCTAATTGATATTTGGGCATTAAACTGCTCTATTTGTATTGAAAATTTTCCGGAATTCCAAAAAGTAAAAAATTATTATAGTTTAAATAAAAATGTGGAAGTAATAACTGTAAATATATCTGATTCAAAAGATGAAATTGATAAATCAGAAAAAATAATAAAAAAATTTAATTTTAATAATTATTATACAAATAGAGATATTTTTAAAAATCTTAAATTCAATTCAATACCTCAATATCTAATTGTTAATAAAAAAGGAGAAATAAAATACTTTGGAACTTTAAATATCAAAAGCAATGAATCTTTCAATAATTTCTATAAACTTGTAAATAATGAACTTTAAATTTAATAAATTATATGTTTTATTTTTTTTAATTATTTTGAACCAAATTTCCTGCAAAAATGAAAAAATAATTAAACCTATTGCTGAGTTTGAAAATAAAATTAACTTTGGAAAAATAAGATTTGGCAATAAGTTGACCAAGACTTTTAATATCAAAAATACATCAAATGAGAATATTAAAATTTATGATATTAAATCAAGTTGTGGTTGCGCTGTTCCTAAAATAAATGATTCTATAATTTTACCCTATTCTTCTAAAAAAATTAAAGTAGAATATTCGCCTAAAGAAGAGGATATAGGTATGGTTAATCAAACTATAATTATTAAAGCAAATACAGAACCTAGTTTTTTAGTTCTATATTTAGAAGGAGAAGTTACAAAATAAAATTTCTGTCAACTTCTAATTAAAATTAATAGCATGCAAAATAAATTTATTATTTTAAATATATTTTATAGAAGGTTTATTTTTTAGAACAATTATTAGAATCAAAAAAAAAAAATTAGTTAAATTTCAAGACCTCGATTCAAAATTGAATTGAGGTTTTTTTATGAAAATTAATTAACTTTTATTCTATTTAATATGCATTTGATTATTAAAAAAAATAATACCTTTGGTTATAAGCGATTTTTATTTATGTTTAAATCAAGAAAAGATACCGTTTACATTGTTCTTGCTGGAATATTTATAACCAATGCAATTGTTGCCGAACTCATTGGAGGAAAACTAATTGATGTTGGCTCAGCAGTTATGAGTATTGGTATTTTGCCTTGGCCAATAGTTTTTGTAACTACCGATTTAATAAATGAATATTATGGCGAAAAAGGAGTTAAAAAATTATCGTTAATTACTGCAAGTTTAATTTGCTATTGTTTTGTCTTATTGTATTTTGCAATGAAAATTCCAACTTCTAGTATTAGTACGGTTTCTAACAGTCAATTTGGTGCTGTTTTTGGTCAAAGCATGTGGATAATTGTTGGAAGTATTGTTGCTTTTTTAGTTTCACAATTTATAGATGTAACCTTATTTCATTTTCTTAAAAACAAAACTGGAAACAAAATGATTTGGTTACGAAGTACCGGTTCTACAGTAATTTCACAATTATTTGACAGTTTTATTGTGTTAGGAATTGCTTTTTGGGCAACAGGAATTATGACAACCGAACAATACATAAAATCGGGATTTACAGGATATTTAGTAAAATTAATTATTGCAATATTGATGACGCCAATAATATATTTAGGACATTATTTGATTGGAAAATATTTAGCTTACGATGGAAAATAAAATACGTTGTGCTTGGTGCGAAAAAGATGATTTATACAGAGATTATCATGATAACGAATGGGGAAGACCAGTTTATGATGACGATTTATTGTTTGAATTCTTAATTTTAGAAACTTTTCAAGCTGGGTTAAGTTGGTACACTATTTTATCTAAAAGAGAAAATTTTAGAAAAGCATTTCATGGTTTTGATTACAAAAGAATAGCAAACTACAATGAAGAAAAAGTTCAGGAATTATTATTGGATGCAGGAATTATTAGAAATAAATTAAAAGTTAGAGCAACTATTTCAAATGCAATTTCTTTTATGAAAGTACAAGAAGAATTTGGAAGTTTTTCTAAATATATTTGGAATTTTACTGATGGGAAACCGATTGAAAACAACCGAAAATTATTAAAAGAAGTACCTTCAACAACGCCACTTTCTGATGAAATTAGCAAAGATTTAAAGAAACGCGGCTTTAAGTTTGTTGGCTCAACAGTTGTTTATGCTCACATGCAAGCTACAGGAATGGTAAATGATCATGTGAAAGATTGTTGGACACAGAGATAGTTTTTAGTGTTCAGTAACATTGTTCAGTCGCAGGCGCAATTTTTAGTAACATATTTCAAATGTTAGACAAACATTAAAGCAGATTAAGTTGGATTATAAAGAATTATTAGCTTATAAAAAAATGGCGGAATATTACAAAAAATTATTTTGAAATCCACCAACTATTTTTCAGTACATTATCAAAAAAATTCAATTATTAAATTATTAAATTATTAAATTATTAAATTATTAAATGTAATATTAAATTACTTAAAAATTGAACAATAATTGAAAACTGAAAAACGAGATTAAAACTAACTCTTCAAAATCCTAATAAAAGCTTCTCTAGAAATTTCAAAAGCACCTAATTTTTCCAAATGGTCGTTGTGTAGCTGACAATCAAGTAGTTTATAGTTGTTGTTTTTTAAATATTCTAAGAGTTTTACAAACGCTACTTTACTTGCATTTGGAACTAATGAAAACATACTTTCACCACAAAAAACATTACCTAAATCAACGCCATACAAGCCACCAACCAATTTATTATTTTGCCAAACTTCAAATGATTTTGCTTTACCTAATTTATGTAATTCGGAGTACGATGTTATAATATCATCCGAAATCCAAGTTCCTTCTTGGTCATTTCTTTTAATTTCTTGACAATTTTTTATTACAGATTCAAAGTCTTTATTAATAGTAACTTCAAAAATATTCCTATTAAGAATATTTCTCATGCTTTTAGAAACCTTATAATCATTAGGATTAACAACCATTCTTGAAGATGGTGACCACCAAAGTATTGGTTCGTCTTCATCAAACCATGGAAAAATTCCATTGTTGTATGCTAACAATAATCTTTCTATTGATAAATCACCGCCAACAGCCAAAACACCTTCATAAGAAGCTTCTTCAACTGGTGGAAAATAAAGTTCTTTGGTTAGGAAATACATTTTTTAGAGAATAGAAAATAGAAGAAAGAGAAAAGATTGAATAAGCAAAAGCCATTCTAAAATTTACACAAAAATTAGAATGGCAGTATATTCTCTTTACTGTATTCTCTTATTAGAAAGGTAAATCGTCGTGTTCTTCTTCTTTAAAATCGGTTGCTGGAGCAAATGCTTCTGCTGCTGGCATTGGAGCCATTGGTTGTGCTGCTGCATTTTCAGTTTGAGTTTTTTCAATTCTCCAACCTTTAATTGAATTAAAATATTTAGTTTCTCCTTGTGGATTCACCCATTCTCTTCCTCCTAAATTGATTGAAACTTTTACATTTTCTCCAACAGTTACATTATTTAACAAATCGCTTTTGTCTTGCACAAATTCAATCATGATGCTTTGCGGATATTGCTCGTCTGTAGTAACAACTAATTCTCTTTTTTTAAACGTTGGACTCACTTGTTGCTCTGCGCCAACCACTTTTACTTTTCCTGAAACTTCCATATTAATATTGTTTTATTGTTTTTGCTAAAAGTACTTTCCAAGCAGTTAGTACTTCATTTTTATTTAAATATTCTTTTGCCAATTGATATTTCTTCAACTCATCATCGGCACTTAAAACTCCTTTTACTTCAAAATTTTGTTTTACAAATATAGTAATTTCTTCATTTGTTGGCAATGCTTCAACATTACCCAATTTTCCTAAATCATTACCATTAAAAATAGCACTTTGTTTTATAAAATCTGGAATTACATCTACGCCAATTCCCAAAGTTGCCAATGGTTTTTCTACTTCAAAAAGTCCTTCTTTTGTTCTCGAATACCAATTGGCACCAAGACGCGAAACCAAATCTATTTTTATTGGATCAATAAATCCATTTGCATCTAAAATTGCTTCGTTTATATGCATTTTTAAAACTTCACAAATTATCATATTTCCTGCTCCACCATCTTTTCCTAAAGGAATAATATCATTTACCTTACACTCAAATTGCACCGGACTTTCGGCAACGCGATATGGTTTTACAACTTCGGATGGAAATGGAGTTAAACCTGATTTTAAAAACTCATTTACACCATCGGCATATTCAGTACTTGACAAAGACATTTGTTGTACCATGTCAAAATTTACCATATTAATTACAACTTGACGTGTTTCCTCGCAATTAATTAATGTATGTTTTATAGTGTTATTTCTAACTCTTCTGGCTGGCGAAAATACCAAAATTGGCGGATTGGAACTAAAAATATTAAAAAAACTAAATGGTGACAAATTAGGTTTTCCATATTTATCTATTGTACTTGCAAATGCAATTGGTCTTGGCGCAATAGCACTTTGCAAATATCCTTGCAACTTCATTGCCGAAACTTCCTTTGGATCAATTGTTAGCATAAAAAAAGTAATTTTTACAAAGATATGAATTCAATTTTAATGACAATTGCAATATCAATTTCAAAATAAAAATTTATAAAATTTGTGAAATTATTTTTACTTGTCATTATTGTTAATTTGTGAAATTCTTGTAAAAATTCAATTTCAATTTCAATTTGAAAAAAATCATTACTTTTAAACAAAAAAATAGTTAATGCAATTTTCCGAAAGAAGAAACACAACTCGCTGGATTATCATCATCACTTCATTTGTAATTGTTTTACTTATTTTGTGGAATACCTATTCGTTTTTTCAAATTTTTAAAACCGAAGAACGTGTAAAAATGCAGAATTGGGCATTGGCACAAAAAAAAATATTGTCTGACGATATAAATGCCGATTTAGAATTACCATTAGCTATAATTCAAAACCCAAGAATTCCAATCATTAAAACCGAAAACGATTCTATAATTGATACTAATAATATAGAAGCCGATATCAAAATTGATAAAAGGAAATTATATGCAAAACTTCAAAAATTAAAAAATCAAAACGAACCCATCATTATGAAAATATCTGATGGAATAACCCACAAACTATATTATGGTGATTCTTCATTATTAAACAA
>JAYTPS010000083.1:0-3291 GCA_043747155.1 Flavobacterium sp.
ATATTACTGCTCCAATTGTAAATATATTAAAATTGAATTTTAAAATTGATTCAAAAAATATAATATTTATTATACAAAAAGCTGTAAATAATAGAAGTATTAAATATTTGGCAATAGTTTTTATTTTGGAAACTTTAAGTAGGATTAAATACCACAAAATATAATTTAAAAATGAATAAATTGTGGTGTTTAATCCAATGTTTAAGCTATTAAATTTGAAATATATTAAAGCAATTTCGTTTACAATACTAAATGATAAAATAAAAAAAACACTTTTATTGTAATTTATTTTACTATAATTTTTAATTAAAAAAATGAAAGTCATTATAATATACAATCTCAAATAGCTGATTTCTGAAATTAAATAATCAATCATAATTTGTGTTATGGTAGTTTAATTTTTATATTTTACAGAAAATGGATAATCAGTTATATTATAGTAATACATTTTGTTTTTAACTTCAAAAATCAAATCATTATTACGAGTTTCTCCAAACATAAAAAAATCAGTATCTGTTAATTTATTTATTTCAACTACACTTTTAAGGAATGGTACTGAAAAATTATTTTTTGTTGGATCATGTATTTGATTTTTAGTAAAATAAAGTTTGTCATTAACTTGATCGACATCAATAACAATATAGGCATCGTAGTTTTTAATGTTTAATTTTAAAATTTCAATTTGTAAATCTTTCCAGCTTATACCCACAAATTTAATATTTGAACTAGTGGATATAGCAGGAATTCTATGTCGGCTTTCAATAGTTGCATTGGATTCTTCATAACAAATATAGTCTCCATTATTTTGAAGCCATTCTGCTAAAAAGTTATTTGGAATTTTATCAATATCAATAAATCTTTTTTTGTGAGTGTGTTGATGAACCGGATGAATACCTGTAAAGTAATATTGGCGATTTAAATTTTCCCAATCAATTTCATTGTCATATTTAATAATATCATCAAAATTCATTGTAATAACGTTTTCCATAATTTCTATATTTTAAAGTTAATATTAATTTCAACAAAGATTGTATATTGTATTAAGTATCAATTAGGGAAAACCCTAAAAATAAACAGGTATTATCCTTAACCTGAATTTACTTGCTAAAGTAATATTTTTTCTAAACAAAACCCAATAGTCAATTAGTTTTTAAGCTATTAGGAAAAATCCTTTCTTTATTTAGGGATTTCCCTATTGTTGTTATTTGTGTTTGTAAGTAGGTTTGTCATGTTATTAACCTTAAAATTAAAGATTATGAAAACCTTAGTCACATTATTTTTATTTATTTTTTTTGAATCTGTTTATTCTCAAAATTATTTTATTTCGCAATACAATAAAACACCTGTTGTTATACAACAAAAAGACAATTTAGATTTAAAATTAAATTTTAAGGAAAGAATTAATTCAAATGAAAAACATTATGATGATGATTTTTTTATTGCACTTGATGATTATTTAAAAAACTCAACCCAAGTTAATCGTGATATTGTTTTCTCTAAGATTACCACTTATCAATCTATAAATGATAAAAATAAAATATTAGAGAGTATTAATGTTGCAACTGATTTAAGTCAAATCGAGGCAATATTTGCTGCAAATAAAGCTGAAATAGAATCTAATTTTGAAGAAGATGATTACAAATTAATTAATGAAAAAGTTAAAAACATAAAAATAAATAATACTAATTCAAATATATTTACCACAGTTAAAAAGACTAAAGCATTTAAACTTTGGGAATCTAAAAATTATGATATTGACACTTTTAATAATTTTTTCACAAACCAAGATAGCGAAATAAGTGCTTTTAGAAATATTAGTTTACAAACTTTTTCTAATGCTACCTATCTAAATGCAGAACTTATTAGTTTTTATTTCAACTATCTGCGTTTTGGTGTTTCAGGCAGTTTAAAAGCAACTAATAATGTTGAAACTGATGCAGAAGCAATAAAACAAGAACTTACCAAATTACTGCATAACAATGGTTCTATAAATTTTAATTTTTCTTTACCGTTAATTTTTAAAAGAACAACTAGGGATCATATTCATTATGGTGTTTATGCAGAAACTAGCATTGGACTTACTCCTAATTTTAGTGCTAATGTATCTGAAAGTGGCAAATCGGAGGCATATTTTAGTAATGATATTTTAGTGAATCATCAATTTGGTCTTAATACAAAAATTGATATTTCAAGTAATGAAAGCGCTAAAGAAAAAAAAGCTAGATTTTTTATTGAACTACCTATCAATTACATCTATGGTAATACTAAAAGTTATCAATTGTTGGACATTACCGATAATACAACTGCTAAAATAAGTATTGGTGCTATACTTGGCGATAAAATAAGTTTTAGGGTTTCAGGGCCATTACTATCAACCAAAGACCAAATAATGAGAACACCATTTTTGTTTTCATTAGATTTTTCTCCAACAAATTAAATTAATAATATAAATAAGTTAATCATGAAAAACTTTATAATTACATTTTTACTTTTAAGCATTAATACAACATTTTTTGCTCAAGTGGCAGATTACAATACAACTGGGTATCATGTTCAAAAGTATGATTCATTTTTAGAAAACTTTTCTAAATACAACGAGCCATGCTTCAAGTCAAACACTTTTAAAATATCTGTTACACTTAATAAAATGAGAATCGAAATTGATGATTCTTCTAGCAATAGCGGCAATACGTCTTTCGATAGTGAAATAAAAGATATCCTTATAGGTCAAGATTTACCTTTGGATAGTGGTGCTCAAATTCATAAATCAATAACTGGAACTATGAAAAAACTAATTGTAAATGATGCTTATCTAAATACAGGTGTTTCCAAATACAGCATTATTAAATTTACAGGTAGATTTTATGCACACAAATTTAATTTTGATGATTTTATTGCTGATAAAGCCGAAAATGCCGATGTTTTTTTCTGTTTTGTTTATGAAAATGGAGAAAAAGAAAACATGTATTGTCATCTTTCTCAAAAAACTTCACAACAATTAGAAAGTGATAATTTAAAACAAAAAATGCAAAATGATATTGCCGATATTCAAAATCAAAAAGCTAAACAGTTAAAGGAACAACAGAATATTCAAGCTGAACAAGAGCGTTTAAGAAAAGCTCAAAAAGCTGAAAAAGATTTGAACGATGTAAATAATTTGATGAACCAATTAATTAACCTTAATAAAAAATAATCAATATGAAAACTTTAAATATATTTATAATTTTATTTCTATTTGCAACTTCTATTATTAGAAGTCAAGCTTATCAATGCCATGAAAAATTATTAAAT
>JAYTPS010000084.1:0-4752 GCA_043747155.1 Flavobacterium sp.
AGATGTTAAAGCATCTTTGTCTTGTGTTCTTTTTCGTTTATCTTTTACTGCTCTTGCAAATAATTTTTTATCTAAAACAACTCCGTGTAATGATGGAGATGCTTTTAATGAAGCATCTTTTACATCACCAGCTTTGTCTCCAAAGATTGCTCTAAGAAGTTTCTCTTCTGGTGTTGGATCAGATTCTCCTTTAGGTGTAATTTTTCCGATAAGAATATCGCCAGGTTTTACTTCGGCACCAATTCTAATCATTCCATTTTCATCTAAATCTTTAGTAGCTTCTTCAGAAACGTTTGGAATATCGTTAGTTAATTCTTCATTACCTAATTTAGTATCTCTAACTTCTAATGAATAATCGTCTACGTGAATCGATGTAAAAATATCATCGCGAACTACTTTTTCAGAAATTACAATTGCATCCTCGAAATTATATCCTTTCCATGGCATAAATGCTACTTTAAGATTTCTTCCGATTGCTAATTCTCCATTTTGAGTTGCATATCCTTCACAAAGAACTTGACCCAATTGAACTCTATCACCTTTTCTTACTATTGGTTTTAAGTTTATTGAAGTGCTTTGATTTGTTTTTCTAAATTTAATTAACTGATAAGTTTTTTCGTCAGCTTCAAAACTAACCATTCTTTCCTCTTCAGTTCTATCATATTTTATAGTAATCATGTTGGCGTCAACGTATTCGACAACACCATCGCCTTCAGCATTAATTAATACTCTAGAATCTGATGCAACTTGACGTTCTAATCCAGTTCCTACAATTGGAGCTTCTGGACGTAATAAAGGAACAGCTTGACGCATCATGTTTGATCCCATCAATGCTCTATTCGCATCATCGTGTTCCAAGAAAGGAATTAATGAAGCAGAAATTGAAGCAATTTGATTAGGAGCAACATCTGTATAATGAACTTGATTAGGATCAACAACTGGGAAATCGCCTTCTTCACGAGCAATTACTTTATCTGCGGTAATATTACCTTTAGCATCCATTTCAATATTAGCTTGGGCAATCATTTTTCCTTCTTCTTCTTCTGCACTTAAATAAATAGGTTCAGAATTTAAATCAACTTGTCCGTTGGTTACTTTACGATAAGGAGTTTCAATGAAACCCATTCCGTTAACTTTAGCATAAACACCAAGTGATGAAATTAGTCCAATATTTGGTCCCTCTGGAGTTTCAATTGGGCAAAGCCTTCCGTAGTGAGTGTAGTGAACGTCACGAACTTCGAATCCAGCTCTTTCTCTAGAAAGTCCACCTGGTCCAAGTGCTGATAATCTTCTTTTGTGTGTAATTTCAGCCAATGGATTGGTTTGATCCATAAATTGAGACAACTGGTTTGTACCAAAGAATGAGTTAATTACAGATGATAAAGTTTTAGCATTTATCAAATCAATTGGTGTAAACACCTCGTTATCCCTAACGTTCATTCTTTCTCTAATTGTTCTAGCCATACGAGCTAGACCAACACCAAATTGTTGCGAAAGTTGTTCTCCAACAGTTCTTACACGACGGTTTGACAAGTGGTCAATATCATCAATATCTGCTTTAGCATTGATTAATTCAATCAAATATTTAATAATAGTAATGATATCTTCTTTAGTCAAAACTTGTTTTTCCATTGGAATATCAAGATTTAACTTTTTATTCATTCTATAACGACCTACTTCACCTAAGTTATAACGTTGATCTGAGAAGAATAATTTATCAATAATACCACGAGCAGTTTCTTCATCAGGCGGTTCAGCATTACGTAATTGTCTGTATATATGTTCAACAGCTTCTTTTTCTGAGTTTGTTGGATCTTTTTGTAATGTATTATGAATAATTGCATAATCTACTTGATTATTATCCTCTTTGTGTAATAAAATTACTTTTACGTCAGCATCAAGAATCTCTTCTACATTATCTTTATCTAATATAGTATCTCTATCTAAAATAATTTCGTTACGCTCTATAGAAACTACTTCGCCAGTATCTTCATCGACGAAATCCTCGTGCCAAGTATTTAATACTCTTGCAGCTAATTTTCTACCAATATATTTTTTAAGACCTGTTTTTGAAACTTTAATTTCTTCTGCAAGGTCAAAAATTTCTAGAATGTCTTTATCTCTTTCAAATCCAATAGCACGTAAAAGAGTTGTTACCGGTAATTTTTTCTTTCTATCAATGTACGCATACATTACGTTGTTGATGTCAGTAGCAAATTCTATCCAAGAACCTTTAAAAGGAATTACTCTTGCAGAATAAAGCTTAGTTCCATTTGCGTGAAATGATTGACCAAAGAAAACACCAGGTGAACGGTGCAATTGAGAAACCACAACACGTTCTGCTCCATTTATTACAAAGGTACCACTTGGTGTCATGTAAGGAATAGTTCCTAAATATACATCTTGTACTATTGTCTCAAAATCTTCATGTTCTGGATCTGTACAATACAATTTTAAACGCGCTTTTAGAGGAACACTATAAGTTAATCCTCTTTCAATACATTCTTGAATAGTGTATCTAGGTGGATCAACAAAGTAATCTAAGAATTCAAGTACAAATTGGTTTCTTGTATCTGTTATTGGAAAATTTTCCATGAAGGTGTTGTATAACCCTTCGTTGCCTCTTTCATCAGATTTAGTTTCCAGTTGGAAAAAATCTTTAAACGATTTTACCTGAACATCAAGAAAATCTGGATATTGAGGAATATTTTTCGTTGAGGCGAAATTCAATCTTTCAGTCTGATTTGTTATCATCAATGGACAAAATTTTAATTAAAAAAAAGTAGTTTTGTGCTAACACATTGTTTAACGTATACTTTCTTTTATGTTCAATACATCTTAAAAATAAACCAGTATCTGTAAATTTTCTTCTTCGTATTGACTAAAAGCTTTTTTCATATTTTTAAAAAATTAATTATAATTTAATTATATGAAAAATGGTTTAGGTCATTAAGCGTTAAAACTCAAGACCTAAACCTAATTCTAAAACTAAGTTAGAGTTATTTTAACTCAACTACAGCTCCAGCTTCTTCTAAAGATTTTTTCAAACCTTCAGCTTCAGCTTTAGTTACTCCTTCTTTAATATTAGAAGGCGCAGCATCTACCATATCTTTAGCTTCTTTCAATCCTAAACCAGTTAATTCTTTAACTGCTTTAACAACTGCTAATTTAGAAGCACCAGCTTCTTTTAATACTACAGTAAATTCTGTTTGCTCCTCAGCTGCAGCTTCACCACCACCTGATGAAACTACTACAGCAGCAGCAGCTGGTTCAATACCATATTCATCTTTTAATATTGTAGCTAAATCGTTAACTTCCTTTACAGTCAAGTTAACTAATTGTTCTGCGAATTGTTTCAAATCTGCCATTTTTTCTATCGTTTAAAATGTTTTTAATTCTATTTTTGTTTATTTGTGCGCTATTTATTCTGCTGATTCACCTTTATTTTCTGCATTGTTTAACAATGCTGCAATAACACGTTTAGCAGGTGATTGAAGTAATCCAATGATTTCTCCAATAACTTCTTCTTTAGATTTCAATGAAGCCAAACTGTCTAAAAGATTATCTCCAATGTAAATTTCACCATTAATGTATGCTCCTTTAAAAGCAGGTTTTTCAGATTTCTTACGAAAGTCTTTAATGATTTTTGCTGGTGCATTAGCAATATCTGAAATAAAAACAGAAGAGTTTCCTTTTAAAACAGATGGTAAATCTCCATAATCATTAGTACAAGCTTCCATAGCTTTTTCAAGCAAAGTGTTCTTAACAACTTCTAACTTAATTCCTGCTTTGAAACAAGCTCTTCTTAAATTTGAAGTAGTTTCTGCATTCAACCCAGATGTATCCGCTATATAAATAATATTAGCTTCACCCAACTTTGCAGTTAAATCTTCTATCGCGATTGATTTTTCTTCTCTAGTCATAATAAAATATGTTTAACTACCAATTATACTGCTTTAGGATCTAAAGAAATACCTGGACTCATTGTACTAGATATGTAAATAGACTTAATATAAGTACCTTTGGCCGCAGTTGGTTTTAATTTAATTAATGTTTGAATAATTTCGTGAGCGTTGTCAACAAGTTTGTCAGCATCAAATGAGATTCTTCCAATTCCCGCATGAACGATACCAGTTTTATCAACTTTAAAGTCAATTTTACCAGCTTTTACTTCAGCAACTGCTTTACCAATTTCCATTGTTACAGTTCCTGTTTTGGGATTAGGCATTAAACCTCTTGGTCCTAAAACTCGACCTAAAGGACCTAATTTACCCATTATTGATGGCATAGTGATAATTACATCAACATCTGTCCAACCATCTTTAATCTTTTGAAGGTAATCATCTAATCCTACATAATCAGCTCCAGCAGCTTTAGCTTCTGCTTCTTTATCTGGAGTTACCAAAGCTAATACTTTAGTATCCTTTCCAGTTCCATGAGGAAGAGTTACAACACCTCTTACCATTTGATTTGCTTTTCTTGGATCAACTCCTAAACGTACAGCAATATCTACCGATTCATCAAATTTTGCAGAAGCAACAACTTTCAATAAAGATGAGGCATCTTTTAAAGAATAAAGTTTGTTTTTGTCAATTTTTGAAGCAGCATCTTTTTGTTTTTTTGTCAATTTTGCCATTTTTTTCCTTAATTTAGAGGAGAATCTCCAGTTACAGTTATACCCATAGATCTAGCTGTTCCAGCAATCATGCTCATAGCTTTTTCAGTTGTGAAAGCATTTAAATCGACCATCTT